>NZ_JAPSMC010000043.1 GCF_026847645.1 Anoxybacillus sp. J5B_2022 | reverse complement strand
CGGAAGCATTCTACGAGCGGCGGGAGATACCAAAACTCCAATGAAAGTAAGTGTTTGGATAAATATTGTACATATTGTGTTTCCTGAATCCGTGATGGTTGGAAATCAACTTTGATTTTGGTGTTAGTTCTATGGATATATGATCCATACATCCCTTTTTTTGATGATTCCCTGCACCACTTTCATGTTTGAAAACGAGATAAATCCTCTTTTATGGAGATACAAACCAAAAAAGAGACAAAAAAGTACAGGGGGGAGTGATGGATATGAGTACCCGAACATCTGTTTGTTATCTTGCCTCTTTCCATTTTTGATACACATTCAGTAGGAGTATACTGTACCCACTCCTTCGCGTCAGTTTCATCCAGATCTGTCGTGATCGGCGGACGAGTCGCCCTGCCATCGTGATCACCGTCTGAATAATTGTCTTGATGCGGCGGCGTTTCACTTTGTGATGCAATGGATGTCTCGGATCACTTAATAGATCTTGTCCAATCAGGCGGAGAAGATTGTAAACGAAGGCTCCCATGACCAACACGAGCGCATTCGTTTTCATCTTCCCAGATGGAAGCCGCTCTAAATCTAAGTCGCTCTTGAGTTCGCTATGAAACTGTTCGCATGTCGCATGATCATGATACAACGCGAGCACATCGCTCATTCGAACATGCTCGTATCCTTCGAGGCGCACCCAATAGCTTTCCACTTCATAATCAGGAACAAGCATCAGCTGTCCATTTCGTTCCATCGTTCGTTCCGTCACTTGGGTGACTTGAACGTACGTATACGTGTTTCCATCGATCGCTACCGTCTGTGGAAGGCATAGCTCATACGTTTGTACTCCTTCTGTTTGTCCATCGTCGACGCGTTTGCCCTTTTGCGAAGCGATCTGAAACCAAAGCGCTTTCGATTCTCGGCGTAAGTTTCGCTTGATGACAAAGTCCACGTCTTCCTTTAGGCATACGTGCACATTCGCTTCCGCATCGTTTCCTGCGTCCATGCGAACAAGCAGACGAGACGCGGTCAGTTGACGGGCTCGACGGATGGCGGTGATTAAAAATGAGGGCATCTCGTCTTGCACATGTTGTTTTCCGGGACGCAACTCGGCATGAACGATATACCCTTCCTTCCCTGCATACGCAAACAACGGCGTAAAACCGTCAAATCCTTTATACGTTCGACTCACTCCTTCTTTCTTCGTATCGGAGTTGTCAAATGGGGAAGCATCTATATCAAGGGGAAGCCATGTCGTTTTCCCTTTCGCCCAACAAGGGGACAAGGTAGCGTGTTGTCGAACCAACAGACGCATCGATTCCTCCCAAATGATTGCTTCGGTCATCGGAAGACAAGCGAGCTGATCGAGACGCTGTCGCAACGTTGGGGAGGAAGGCACGTGCTGAATACCCATTGATGTCGAAAAGATATCGTCCTGACGATACGCTTCGATATGATCAAAATCCGTTTTTCCTGTGGCAAGCAAGCCGATCATCGAGCGAATGACGTCGCTATGGGAAATGTGCACATCTCGACGAACCGTTGGGAGCCGAAGGGCGTTTACTCGTTTATCCAGTTTCGTTCGATGGAGTAAGTAGCCAACGAGAGCAAGCCCAGCACTTGGAGTAATCGCTTCATCTGTCAATACAAACCGAATCGGGAAATCTTTCATCACATTCACCTACTTGATGAAGAGTCGTCAACGTCGTTTTCCCTTATCGTATCAACGGTTTGCATCCATTGTAAAGATGTTTTGTCACGGATTCAGGTGGTAGAATGTAAGTAAGATAGAAATTATCTAATCATACAACAGGGGGAGAGAATGATGAAAAAACTAATTAACGACCCAAATCAAGTTGTCAATGATATGTTGGAAGGAATGGTTGTCGCTTATCGTGATCGGTTGAGAAGGCTGCCGGGTACGAATGTGATTGTGAGAAACGATGCTCCAGTAAAAGGAAAAGTCGGAATCGTGAGCGGCGGCGGCAGCGGACATGAGCCGGCGCATGCGGGCTATGTCGGCAAAGGAATGTTAGATGCGGCGGTATGCGGGGAAGTGTTTACCTCACCGACACCTGACCAGGTGCTTGAGGCGATCAAAGCGGTCGATAGCGGGAAAGGTGTATTCCTTATTATCAAAAATTATACGGGAGATGTCATGAATTTTGAAATGGCCGCGGAGTTGGCCGAAGCAGAGGGGATTCGTGTCGCGAAAGTCATTGTGAATGACGATGTTGCGGTGGAAGACAGCACGTTTACGACAGGGCGACGCGGCATCGCGGGAACGGTGTTCGTTCATAAAATCGCAGGGGCGCTGGCGGAGCGCGGCGCATCGCTTGAAGAAGTAGAAGCGGTAGCGAAGAAGGTGGTGCAAAACGTCCGTTCCATGGGAATGGCACTTACTCCGTGCACCGTGCCGGCAGCGGGGAAACCAGGCTTTGAACTTGGCGAAAATGAAATCGAAGTTGGCATCGGCATTCACGGCGAACCGGGAATTGAAAAAACAACGCTTAAAACAGCGGACGAAATCACGGAAACGTTGTTGAACAAAATTTTCGCTGACATGAAATTAGAAAAAGGCGATCGCGTCGCAGTGATGATTAACGGGCTTGGCGCGACACCGTTAATGGAGCTGTATATTGTGAATAAAAAAGTGTCGGAAATCTTAAAGGAAAAGCAAATTCATGTTCATGAAACGTTTGTCGGAGAATATATGACCTCTCTGGAAATGGCGGGATGCTCGATATCGCTATTGAAATTGGATGATTCCTTAATCGAATTGTTAGATGCGCCTGCCGATACAATTGCGTTGAAAAAATAAAGGGAGAGGAGAAATCATCATGGCGTTTGGCGTGGAACAGGCAAAACGATGGATGAACATCGCAAACGATAAAATTCAGCAACAAAAACAATATTTAACGGAGCTCGATCAAGCAATCGGCGATGGCGACCATGGGCTAAATACGGCGCGGGGATTTCAAGAAGTAGTCGAAAAAATTGCTTCTGTCAATTACGAAGATCTCGGTTCGCTTTTCAAAGACGTAAGCATGACGTTAATCGCGAAAGTAGGCGGAGCTTCAGGGCCGCTATACGGCACTGCATTTTTGAAAATGTCATTGGCGCTAAACGGGAAAAAGGAAGCGGATGATAAAGAGCTGGTCGCAGCGTTAGAAGCGGCGTTAAGCGGAATCAAAGCGCGCGGAAAAGCAAGCGTTGGCGAAAAAACGATGGTTGATGTGTGGGAGCCGGTCATAGAGTTGTTGCGGGAAAAGGGAAGCATGCAAGCGAAAGAAGCGGCGCTTCTCGCAAAAGAAAAAATGGAACACACAAAAGAACTTGAGGCGAAAAAAGGGCGCGCCGCTTACTTAGGAAAGCGATCGGTTGGCCACATCGATCCAGGTTCGGCTTCTTCGTATTTTTTGTTTGCCGCTTTAGCGGAAGCGCTGGAAGGATAAAGGGGAGATCAATTCATGAAGTATGTCAGCCTTGTATTAATTTCGCACAGTGAGGAAATTGTAAGCGGTTTAAAAAAACTATTGAATCAAGTTCAGCCTGATGTTCCGATCGCAATTGCCGGGGGAAATGATGGAGAGATTGGAACAAACGCTTTCCGCATCAAGGAAGCGATTGAGTCCGTTTATTCGGAAAAAGGGGTTGTTATTCTGTTTGACCTTGGAAGTGCTTTGATGAATGCGGAATTGGCAATCGAAATGCTGGAGAAAACGGGTCATATCGCCATCGCCGATGCCCCATTGGTGGAAGGGGCGTATATCGCCGCTGTGGAAGCAGGGTTGGGCAAATCGCTCGATGAAGTCGTCCGAGCGTGTGAACAAGCGAAGCAAATGGTGAAGGTGGAACATTAAGAATTTACGGTGTAGATTTATCATAAATTATGGATATAGGTGAATACATTGTCATTACAGATTGAAAAGCGGTCGATTTTTGAAGAATTCGAGATGATCGAATACAAACATCAAAACAACTGATGTCAAAGCGGGGATTTGACCAAGCATTGGTACTCAGAAATCATTATGATTTCTGGGTTCATTTTTTTACAAAAAATTGTTTTTTGAAACAAAATTCGACAACATTCTTCATCGGATTCATATATGGTTTAGATAGAATCATTAAAGGGGGAGTTTTTGAGTGTTTTGTCATCAATGCGGTGAAAAAGTATCTGATCAAGCTCGGTTTTGCCCACAATGCGGTGTGCCGTTGCGGGAGGGGGAACAGGAGACATATTGCAGCGTGCCTGTGTCACGCCCCGAGAAAATCGATTCGCTGTTCAAATACGTCCTGAATTAAACCATCGAGAAGAAGTATTAAAATAAAAACCGCAGCGTTGCCTCATTGGCAGCACTGCGGTTTTTCTCTTAGCGAACGGTGCCAGGCACTGTTGTTCATTCGCATGGTCAAAGTGAAAGAGAACATTTCGGGTACATTTCGCGAAGAAACATTCGCCCAGTCTTTTTGCATCACAAGAAGCATCGTTTCCACACTGACGAAACACGAAAAAAACGTGTGGGATTCGTTATGTCTTCTGTTGGCAGGCGAAACGATCGATCGAGTTCTTTCCGCTACCTAGGGCATTTTCTGTAATAGAGATGCCCTATTTGTGTTAGGTTTATTTACATACTGCTATCTGGGTGAAGAGTTATCTTTTCTGCAGTTTTCCATTCAATCAAAAAGAACCATATTAGGTTATATGACAAAATACAATATTTTTTGAATTTTCTGTTGACACTGCAAAAAAACATATATATAATGTCAGATAATATTACATTAGTTGTTATAAAATATAACGAATGGAGGTGGAGAAAAAGAAAAAAGGAATTTTCTCACTGTCATGAGAAAATTCCTTATAAATCGGGCATTACATACGTCGGTGCATGCCTGATTCTAATTATATTATAAATATTAGAATCTTGTAAGGGGTGTTTACATGAAGAGATTAAAAGGAAATGGATTGAAATGGCTCAGCTTGCTTTTATGCGGAAGTTTATTGGTACTGAGCGGATGTGCTGCATCATCGGCAGTCGATGAGGCGAAAGGAAAGGAGAAAGAAAGTAGCACATCGGAAACAAGCGACACTGTCAAAGTAGGGATACTTCACTCATTGAGCGGCACGATGGCGATCAGTGAGGTATCGTTGCGAGATGCGGAATTAATGGCGATTGAAGAAATTAATGAATCTGGTGGTTTGCTAGGGAAAAAAATTGAACCTGTCATAGAAGACGGCGCCTCAGACTGGCCAACGTTTTCGGAAAAGGCGAAAAAGCTACTACAGAAAGATAAAGTAGTGACAATCTTTGGTGGATGGACATCAGCGAGCCGCAAAGCGATGCTTCCAGTCGTCGAACAAAATAATGGGTTGCTTTGGTATCCAGTCCAATATGAAGGGATGGAGTCTTCACCAAATATTTTTTATACAGGTGCCACGACGAACCAACAAATCGTTCCGGCGGTAAGCTGGTTGTTACAAAATAAAGGAAAGAAATTTTTCTTGCTTGGTTCGGATTATGTGTTCCCGCGCACGGCAAATAAAATTATTAGAGCTCAATTAAAAGCGGAAGGCGGGCAATTGGTCGGTGAAGAATATACGCCGCTTGGCCATACAGATTATAGCACGATTATTAGCAAAATTAAAGATGTGAAGCCAGATGTAGTGTTTAACACGCTAAACGGGGACAGCAATGTCGCGTTCTTCAAACAATTAAAAGATGCCGGGATTACAGCGAAAGATTTAACGGTTATGTCTGTGAGCATCGCCGAAGAAGAAATTCGCGGAATTGGCGGTGATGTATTGGCCGGCCATCTTGCGGTATGGAACTATTTTCAGTCAACGGACACACCGGAAAACAAAGTATTTGTAGAAAAATATAAAAAGAAGTATGGAAAAGACCGCGTCACAGATGATCCGATCGAAGCAGCGTACTTTGCTGTTCATTTATGGGCGGAAGCAGTGAAAAAAGCCGGCTCTTTTGATGTAGATAAGGTGAAAAAAGCAGCGGATGGCATCGAGTATAAGGCGCCTGGTGGAACGGTAAAAATCGACGGAGAAACACAACATACATGGAAGATTGTGAGAATAGGAGAGATCCAACCGGATGGTCAATTTAAAGAATTATGGAATTCTGGGGAAGCTGTTAAGCCAGATCCTTATTTAAAAAGCTATCCATGGGCAAAAGACTTGATGAATTAAATACATTTGTGGGAAAGGGGTTATGCTCCTTTCCTCTCCTAAAGAAGGGGGGTATTTCTTTGTCAGTTTTTGTGACACAATTGTTTAACGGTTTAAGCTTAGGTTCGATCATGCTTTTCATTGCCATCGGGTTGGCGATTACGTTTGGGTTAATGGGCGTCATCAACATGGCTCATGGCGAATTGATTATGGTTGGAGCTTATGCGACGTACGTTGTTCAACAATTTTTTGCGCAATATGCACCGCAATCGATGGACTATTATTATATCATCGCTATTCCTGTCTCCTTTTTTGTTTCTGCTCTCCTTGGTTTAGGATTGGAAAAATCGTTAATTCGCCACCTATATCACCGGCCGCTAGATAGTTTACTGGCAACGTGGGGAGTGAGCTTGATTTTACAGCAAATGGCGCGGACGATTTTCGGTGCTCCCAATGTGGCGGTACTTCCTCCCGAATGGTTAGATGGAGGGGTTCGTGTTGCGGGAATGGTGTTTCCGTATAAACGGTTGTTCATTTTAGCATTTGTCGCCGTGTCAATCTTTGTACTTTATATGTATTTAAATAAAACAGCAGCTGGCCGAAGAATAAGGGCGGTTACACTTAACCGGGATATGGCCGCATGCCTTGGCATTTCTACGCAAAAAGTAGACGCATACGCTTTTGCGATCGGATCCGGCTTTGCGGGTTTGGCAGGTTGTGCATTAACGCTGATCGGTCCGATTGGTCCAACGATCGGAACGTATTATATTGTCGATGCATTTATGGTCGTTATTTTAGGGGGAGTAGGGAAAGTAATCGGAACAGTTTTAGGGGCATTTGGAATCGGATTGATTGGTACATTGACCGAATATTCGACAAGTGCCACGATGGCAAAAGTGATTACGTTTGCGTTGATTATTGTCTTTTTGCAATGGAAGCCTTCTGGACTTGTGAGCATGAAAACGAGATCACTCGATTAAGGGGGTCAAAAATGATCAAAAAGAACTGGATGTATTGGCTGTTTTTCCTTGCTTTGTTTTTAGCGCCGTTTTATTTGACGGAATTTCGTTTGTCGCTGCTTGGGAAATTTCTTTGTTTTGCGATGATTGCGATCGGCATTTCTTTAATCTGGGGCTATACCGGCATTTTAAGTTTAGGTCACGGTGTATATTTCGGCTTAGGAGCTTATTGCATGGCGATGTATTTAAAACTGGAGGCTTCCGGTGGTCGGTTACCCGACTTTATGGAGTGGAGCGGTGTAAATAAGCTTCCTTGGTTTTGGAAACCGTTTGAACAGCCGGTTATTGCCATTTCTTCCGCCATTATCGTTCCGGTGCTTCTAGCGATGTTTTTAAGCTATTTTACGTTTAGAAATCGAATTAAAGGTGTTTATTTCTCGTTGTTATCTCAAGCGATCGTGGTTGTTTTTGTGACGTTATTTATCGGAAAGCAAGAATGGACCGGGGGAACAAACGGGTTAACGAATTTTTCTACCGTTTTCGGGTTCTCGCTATCTTCTCCTCTTACACAAATCGTTCTTTATTTATTAACCGTTGTTTTGCTTTTGTCGATGTTTCTTTTCTCGCGCTGGTTAACGAGGAGTCGATTCGGTCGGGTGCTTGTTGCGATTCGGGATAGTGAAAACCGGGTCCGCTTTTTAGGATTTAATCCGACTACGTATAAAGTGTTTGTATATAGCCTTTCCGCCGCTTTTGCCGGAATAGCAGGAGCGATGTTTGTGCTGCAGGTAGGGCTTATTTCTCCGGCAATGATGGGAATTATTCCTTCCATTGAAATGGTGCTATGGGTTGCCGTCGGCGGAAGAAGTTCGTTAATCGGAGCGATCATCGGTGCCATTGTGACGAACGGTGCGAAAAGTTTTTTTAGCGAAAATTATCCTGATATATGGCTGCTGTTTTTAGGGGGATTATTTATTGCTGTCGTGCTGTTCTTGCCAAACGGGCTAGCAGGCGTATATCAGTCTGTTAAACAACGAAAAAAACAAGGGGAAGTGAGAGCAAATGAAGCCAGTTCTCATGTGCTGCAGCGTGTCAGTAGATTTTGACGGGTTTTATGCGTTGCAAGGAGCTGATTTGAAAGTTTATCCACATGAAGTACGATTTTTAATCGGGCCAAACGGAGCGGGAAAGACGACGCTATTAGATGTGATTTGCGGTAAAACAAGGGCAAGCAGCGGAAAAGTGTTATTTTACTCACACGATATTACCGATATGCCGGAACACAAAATTGTACAGCTTGGTATTTCTAGGAAATTTCAAAGCCCATCGATTTTTCATCAGTTGACCGTATGGGAAAACATGGAACTGGCTTTAAAACAAGATCGCGGGCTATTTGCTGTTTTACGGGCAAAGATGTCAGAGGCAGATCGGGATATGATCATCACGTTATTACAACGTATCGAATTACTCGATTATGCTGACCAAAAGGCTTGTTCTCTTTCACACGGTCAGAAGCAGTGGCTCGAAATCGGCATGCAGCTGATTCAGTTTCCTCAACTGTTGCTGCTTGATGAACCGATTGCAGGAATGAGTGCCGCGGAACGGGAACGCACAGGGGAATTGATCCATGAAATTGCCCGTGATTGTGCAGTTGTGATTGTCGAACATGATATGGATTTTGTGCGGCGTTTTTCAAAGCAAGTGACGGTTATGCATGAAGGGAAAGTATTGTGTGAAGGGACGATGGAAGACATTCAGCAAAATGAAAAAGTAGTCGAAATTTATTTAGGAAGAGAGGAGAAAGCGTGTTAAGCGTTCGAAATGTGACAGCCGGATATGAACAAAGCGTTGTGTTAGAAAACGTAAGCATGGACGTACAAAAAGGATGTGTGACGGCGGTGCTCGGGCGAAATGGTGTCGGAAAAACGACGCTTATGAAAAGCATCATCGGACTGATCAAACCGATGAGGGGCAACATCGAATGGGAAGATGAGGATATTACATCATTGCCGCCGGAACAGAGGGTAAGAAAAGGAATAGGCTATGTTCCACAAGGAAGGGAAATTTTTTCGACATTAACGGTCGAAGAAAATTTATTGTTAGGATTCGAGGCGCTTCCTAAAAAAATCAATCCGTCACACGTTTTAGAAGAGATTTATGAATTATTTCCTATATTAAAAGACATGTTGCATCGAAAAGGAGGAGATTTAAGCGGCGGGCAACAGCAACAGCTTGCCATTGCCCGTGCGCTGATTGGACAGCCAAAGCTGCTTTTGCTTGATGAACCGATGGAAGGCATTCAGCCATCGATCGTACAGCTGATTCGTGATGTTATCATGAAAATTGCAAAAGAAAAAATGGTCGGGATTGTACTTGTCGAGCATAGCCTGGATTTAGCTTTTTCATGCGCCGACTACTTTTACATTTTCGATCGCGGCATAGTTGTTGCGCAAGGGCATGTGAGTGAAACGAGCAAAAGCGACGTTCAACAGTTTTTGACAGTGTGAATCATCTCGAGAAGGAATGCTAGTTTGCGAAATATATAGGAAGGGGAAGAGGCCATTGAAGTTAACCGCTCGTGAACAGGAGAAGTTGCTTATTGTCGTTGCAGCCGATCTCGCACGCCGCCGCAAAGAAAGAGGGTTGAAGTTAAATTATCCCGAAGCAGTCGCGCTTATTACATATGAAATTTTAGAAGGTGCGCGAGATGGGCGGACGGTGGCGGAGTTAATGCAATACGGGACAACGATTTTATCTCGCGATGATGTAATGGAAGGGGTGCCAGAAATGATTGAAGACATACAAGTGGAAGCGACGTTTCCAGACGGAACAAAGCTCGTGACGGTTCATCAGCCAATTCGCTAAAAAAAGGAGGATATCATGATTCCAGGAGAATATTTGTTAAAAGAAGATACGATCGTTTGTAATCGCCATAAACCGATTACAAAACTGGTCGTGACAAATCGTGGAGATCGTCCGATTCAAGTTGGATCTCACTTTCACTTTTTTGAAGTGAACTCGTTTCTTGAATTTGATCGCCAAGCGGCGTATGGGAAACACTTAAATATTCCAGCAGGGACGGCGGTGCGCTTTGAGCCTGGCGATGCGAAGCAAGTGGAACTAGTCCCGTTTTCCGGGGAGCGCCGTGTTTACGGATTGAATCAGTTAGTCAACGGGCCGCTTGATGAAGGTGAGAAAGGGGGAGTCATGCGATGAGTTTTGAAATGTCACGGCAACAATATGCAGATATGTTCGGGCCGACAACAGGAGATTGCGTTCGTTTGGCTGATACCGATTTATGGATTGAGATTGAAAAAGATTTTACCGTTTATGGCGATGAAGTCAAATTCGGCGGCGGGAAAGTGATTCGTGACGGAATGGGGCAGCACCCGCTTGCCACACGTTCGGAATCGATGGATTTAGTGCTGACAAATGCGATCATTGTTGACTATACGGGAATTTATAAAGCCGATATCGGGATTAAAGATGGGAAGATTGCGGCGATTGGGAAAGCGGGTAATCCGTTGTTGATGGACGGGGTGAATATTACGATCGGAGCAGCGACGGAAATTATTGCAGCGGAAGGAAAAATTGTCACTGCAGGGGGAATTGACGCCCATATTCATTTTATTTGCCCGCAGCAAATCGAAACAGCTTTGTCATCGGGAATTACGACAATGATCGGCGGCGGAACAGGGCCGGCGACAGGGACAAATGCGACGACATGCACCCCTGGAGAATGGAACATTTATCGCATGTTGGAAGCGGCTGAAGCGTTTCCGATGAATCTAGGGTTTTTAGGGAAAGGGAACGCATCGTCGAAAGAACCGTTAGCGGAGCAAATTCGCGCAGGAGCCATTGGGTTGAAGCTTCATGAAGATTGGGGGACAACAGCCGCAGCGATTGATACGAGCTTGCAGGTCGCCGACGAATATGATGTGCAAGTGGCGATTCACACCGATACGCTGAATGAAGGAGGATTTGTTGAACATACGTTAAGGGCGATTAACGGGCGCGTGATCCACACCTATCATACGGAAGGAGCAGGCGGAGGGCATGCGCCAGATATTATTAAAGTCGCAAGTTTTCCAAATATATTACCTTCTTCTACGAATCCAACGAGACCTTATACAAAAAATACGCTAGATGAGCATTTAGATATGTTGATGGTTTGTCATCATTTAGATCCGTCTGTTCCTGAAGATATTGCTTTTGCCGATTCGCGCATTCGGAAAGAAACGATTGCGGCGGAAGATATTCTCCATGATTTAGGCGTCTTTAGCATGATTAGCTCCGATTCGCAAGCGATGGGACGCGTCGGAGAGGTAATTTTGCGAACGTGGCAAACGGCGGATAAGATGAAAAAGCAATTTGGAAAATTGCCTGAGGAGAAAGGAAGAGGCGATAATTTTCGCGTCAAACGTTACATCGCCAAATATACGATCAATCCAGCGATTACCCATGGGATTCATCAATACGTCGGATCGGTAGAAGTAGGCAAATTAGCTGATTTAGTCGTTTGGCATCCGGCATTTTTTGGCGTAAAACCGGAACTCGTTTTAAAAGGTGGCATGATCGCCTATAGTGTAATGGGGGATCCAAACGCCAGCATTCCAACACCGCAGCCAGTCATATATCGGCCGATGTTTGCGAGCTATGGAAAATCGTTATATAACACATCGATTACATTCGTATCGAAAGCAGCGTTGGAGCTTGAAATTCCACAAAAATTGAATTTGCAAAAAATGATTCGGCCGGTAGAGAATATTCGTAGCTTATCTAAACATGACATGGTGCATAACAACGCGATGCCAAAGATTGAGGTCGATCCGCAAACGTACGAAGTAAAAGTGGATGGCAAGCTTATTACATGTGAACCAGCTGAAATCGTTCCGATGGCACAACGATACTTTTTATTTTGAGGTGGTCAAACATGATTGTTGAAAAAATTATTGGAAATATCCGAACATTAGATCATTTCCCGCCACACACGGAACGTGTATATATGAATAGTGATGATTTAGTGAAACGGATTCAACGAGTGGTGACGGATCATGGAACCGAAATAGGCATTCGTTTACAAGAGGCAAAGGAATTAACCGATGGCGATATTTTATTCATGGATGAGAAAAACATGATCGTTGTCAGCGTCCTTCCTGATGACTTGTTGGTCATTCGCCCGACATCGATCAAGCAGATGGGGGAAATTGCGCATCAGCTTGGGAACCGCCATTTGCCTGCACAATTCGAAGGAGAAGAAATGCTCGTTCAGTACGACTACCTAGTAGAGGAGCTTTTAAAACAGCTACATATTCCGTATCAACGGGAAAAGCGAAAAGTAAAGCAAGCATTTCGCCATATAGGACATAGCCATGCTGGATAAGCTATTGCCTTTATTGCAACTATGTGATTCCAATTTTCCTTCTGGAGCATTTTCGCACTCCTTTGGATTTGAAACGTACATTTACAACGAAAAAATCAACAACGAGAAAACGTTCCGTGAGGCGCTTTGTGCTTATATTCGAACGCAATTAACGTATATAGACGGCTTGGCATGCCGCTTAACGTATGATTTTTTACAGAAACAATCAAAGGATGATGTATGGCGGTTAAATGAAATATTGGCTGCACTTTGTTTGGCGAGAGAAACGAGAGAAGGAACGCGGATGATCGGGGAACGAATGTGGAAGCTTTGCCGTGAAATTTATCCTTTTGAGATATGGAACGATGATAAAGAAAAGCGAGATTACATTCATCCAGCCATTGTGTTTGCGATTGTGTGTGATCATTTAGAGATCCCGAAAGATATAACGGTTTTATCGTATTTATATACATCTGTCCAAACGCTTGTTCAAAATGCGGTTCGCGGCATTCCGCTCGGTCAAACCGACGGACAAAAGCTGCTCGTTTTTGTCCAACCTTATCTAATTGAAGCGGTTCAAACCATTGATGCTTTAACCGAAGAAGATTTAGGGGCTGTAACGCCGGGGCTAGAAATTGCCCAAATGCAGCATGAACAGCTTTCCGTCCGCTTATTTATGTCTTAATGTTAAAAAAGGAGATGGAATAAAAGATGGAACCAGTAAGAATTGGAATTGGGGGTCCGGTTGGTGCCGGAAAAACGATGCTTGTTGAAAAACTGACGAGGGCGATGCATCGTGAGTTTAGCATCGCCGTTGTAACGAATGATATATACACAAAGGAAGATGCGCAATTTTTAGTGAAACATAGCGTGTTGCCGGAAGATCGGATTATCGGGGTGGAAACAGGGGGATGTCCGCATACCGCCATTCGTGAAGATGCTTCGATGAATTTTGCGGCAATTGATGAGTTGAAAAGGCGCCATCCGGATGTTGAGATTATTTTTATTGAGAGTGGCGGCGATAATTTGGCCGCTACGTTCAGCCCGGAGCTCGTTGACTTTTCGATTTATGTCATCGATGTGGCGCAAGGAGAAAAAATCCCGCGTAAAGGCGGACAAGGAATGATTAAATCCGATCTATTAGTAATTAATAAAATTGATCTTGCTCCTTATGTCGGGGCTAGTTTAGAAGTGATGGAAAGAGATGCAAAAGCGGCACGTGGAACGAAACCAGTTATTTTTACGAATTTGAAGGAAGAAATTGGATTGGGTGAAGTGGTCGAATGGATGAAAAAACAAGTATTATTGGTAGGGTTAGAGGAATGAACTGGTCGGGCTTGTTGCAATGTACGGCCGTGGAGAAAAATGGCCGTACGATTGTTTCTGACTGCTATTATGAAGGGGCTTTTAAGCTAGCCCGGCCCATCTATCTTCACCCTTCCCAGCCAACGATTTATTTGATGCATGTAGGAGGGGGGTATGTCGACGGAGACCGATATAAGACGGAGATCTCTTTGCAAAAACAAGCGAGGATGATTGTGACAACGCAGTCGGCAACGAAAATTTATAAGACGGTGAAGACACCGGTACAACAATATACATCGTTTTCCCTTAATGATCAAAGCGTGCTCGAATTTTTCCCTGATCCGGTTATCGCTTATGAAAAAGCGAAATTTTATCAAGAGACGACTGTGTATATGAAAGAAAGCGCGACGTTTATATATGGAGACATTATAACTCCTGGCTGGTCAGAAAGCGGTGGGCTGTTTCGTTACGACTGGATTCGTTCGAAATTAAAGATCTATCACGAAGGCCATTTAAAGTTATTCGACCACCTTTATTTAGAACCAAGAAAAGGAATTACTGGAATTTTTAAGATGGAAGGGTATACTTATATTGGATCTCTTTTTGTCGTTAGTCCTTTGATCACAAAGGACGTTCTTAAAAAATTTGAAAAGATTGCAGCGCATTTCCCTAACGAAGCCCATTTTGGATGGTCCACTCCGGTCGTTCCGGGACTTGTTGTTCGTATTTTAGCCCGCGAAACGTACATCATTGAAGTCATTTTTCAACTCATCCACCAATTGATTCGGGAGGAATGTTTTCAGGAAGAACCGATTTTTTTAAGGAAGTACTAAAAAGAGAAGGGGTTGGAACATTAGTGAGCACCGTATGGCCGACATTGCTTTTTGGATTTATTTTAGGTATCAAACATGCCACAGAGCCGGACCATGTCATTGCTGTATCAACGATTGCCAGTCGGACAGGGAAGCTTTCGCTTTCGTCGCTCGCAGGAATTTTTTGGGGAATTGGCCACACCACAACATTATTTGTCGTCGGAATGATCGTGATCGGGATGGAACAACAAATACCGGAAACCGCAGCGATGTGGCTGGAACTAGCCGTCGGAGTGATGATCGTCGTTTTAGGGGGTGCAAGTTTTCGCTCGACTTATACAATTCCTGCTAAAAAGGAAGTGAAGATAAACCACCTTCATTTAAAGTCGACATTCATTGGTATTGTTCATGGACTAGCTGGCAGTGCCGGAATGGTGCTTTTAACGTTAACGACTGTCGATACACGGTTGCAAGCGATATTATTTATATTGATATTCGGCGTCGGAACGATTATGGGAATGATGTTATTTACGACATTTCTCGGTTTACCATTTATTTGGATGAAACGTAAACAAATGGTTTATCAGTTCACCATCAAAGCCGTTTCGTTGATTAGTATCGTATATGGTTTATATTACATGTATCGCATAAGTAGTGAAATCATTGTTTAATCGTTTGTAAGGTTCGAAACGACAAGCATTGAGCAAGTTCATTCGTGTTGATTCATCAATAAAAACCAATTGAAACTAGCTTATTCACCATTGATCTGGCACCCAGCGGCAAGGAAATATTTTGAAAAGGTTCATTTTCATCCTTCCGCTGGTGATGTACTTTTTTGGCGTCATAGATGTCTATTTAAACCCTGATGATAAGGTAATCGCCGTTTTTCATTTTTACCACATCTGCCTTCATTGCTTTTGCGATATCTTGTGTCATCGTTTTTTGTTGTTCCTCATTCTCCGCCCACAACGCTAGCTGGCTCCCACCTAAAATTCGTTCTTTCTTTAAAGTGATAATGGCTAGTATTGTGTAGGTAGGTCGTTCTGATGATTCACGTCCCATCCGCTATTCCCTCCCAAATAAGTTTGTATCCATGACAGAATGGCTCTTTTTTACACTCTCGAGAACGGGTGTTTTTTTCACTGCTTCGATCAGTTTGTTAACATCTTTGATAATCGGGACTAATGTGATGACAATTTTTCCTTTTTCGTACTCTTTTCGTGTAAAGTGATAACGCTTTACTCCAACCGCTCGAGTTGCTTCGAATAAGGCTGCCTGCCTTTGACCATAATGGTCTAAAGCAATTCTAAAATGTTCTTCACGTGGAATAATGACAACGGCCAGCCCTTCTTTTTGAAACATATTTGCGGCGTTTTCGGTACCAAGGAGATTGGAAACAAAAATACCGTCTACAAAAAGCTCCGACTCTCTGACTTCTATTTTTCCTTCTTTAACATCAGCAATATCACCAAGCGTTTTTCCTTTTGAAAAACGCTTTATTACATAGAGGACGATAAGCCCTGTTATTGTTCCTGACATGACATTGATCGATATGAATTTACTATCAACTAACTGGATTGTTAATGCGGTTGTAAAGGAAACGATCAAGGCAAAGTAATTACGTGCCTCAAATGTCTTAGCAATACCGTCAATATAGGCATCACCACGATAAGCAGACTCCGTATTTTCTAAATCCTTCAAACTTTCTTTTTCTGCTTTTCTAACATCTCTAAACTGTTGAATTGCTAAAGCCAAAAAAGTAACAGCGACAAAATTTTTCGTCATAAGGGCTGGGATAGCGACTGCTCCTAACGAAGCGGCAACAAAACCGGTCACTAGATGTATTAAATATCCATTAGGATAAGTGGGATATTGTCTAAAATCTTCTTTAATGGTTAAAGCTCGGGCCATTGTTCCGACAATAGTAGCTGTTACGATGATGATCAGATGGTCAGTTGAAATAATGTTTTCTTTCATAATTAGTCACCTAATGAAAAGTTTTTTCTTAATTTGGCTAACTTAGTAAAAAATAATTCATTCATTTAATAAAGGACTAACGAACTGCTTGCCCACATATATGTATACAAATAAGAACTTACAGGGAGGGACAATTCATTGTCGATTTTATTAACGGGGATCATTGTAGCGGTTTTATCTTTGATTGTTATTGTTTTCGTATTTATAAAAAGAAAGAAAATTACATGTATGACTGGCATGATGGTGGCGATGGCTTTAGGAATGCTAGTCGGACTAACAGGTGGTTTGCAGGTCGGCATTTTGTACAGCGGTAACCTCTTTTTCTCAACCGTTTTAGGAACAGGAATTGGATTGTTAGCCGGTTTTTTGGCCGGTTTACCGGTTAGTATCATGGCGATGATGGACGGGGTTTTGTCGGGCATTATGGGTGGGATGATGGGAGCGATGTTAGGAGAAATGATTTCACCGGAATACCAACATTCAATGATCCGTGTCATGCTCGTCATATTTGTTGGGATGATTTTGATTGTTTTGTACATGCTTCAACAAGAAACCGGTTTTAATCGTGTATCTTTTATGAACAAAGTATTTCATAATCCGCTGTTATTAGCAGTCGCCTTTTTGCTGTTTTTCTACGCATATAACCGCTTATATCACGAGCTTGATCAAAACAATCATACGTCAATAAAAAACTCCCCTATGAATTACTCTATGACCAATCATAAGTTATCTGTTTCGCCGTTGAATTCGAATGCAAAGTTGAGAAAAGTAGTCATTGAAGCAACCGAATTTGCTTACTTCCCTAAAGATTTCAAACTTACTGTAGGGCAACCAGTCGCCTTAATTTTTAAAAATAGCGGTGAAATGGAACATGATATTGCATTCGAAAATATGAAAGCCTCTCTTTTACAACAGAGTGGTCATGGGAATCATTCAAAAAATCAAACCGTTCATATTCATTCTTTGCCGGGAAAAACAGCAGAGATGACGTTCGTACCAATAAAAAGCGGTGTGTTTCGATTTTATTGTACGGTTCCCGGGCATAAAGAATCTGGTATGGTTGGATTCGTCGAAGTTTCTTAAAGAAGCGGAATGGATGAGGGTGTCCCAAAAGTAACGGGGCACCCTTTCTTATCACCATATATACGCACGAAACACTTTCGTAAAACTATATATTGTATCTTCCTTGAAGAAAGACGACCTTTTGAGACAGCCTCTTTTATTTTTATCATTCTAACCGAGAAGACCCCCACTTCGAAACGAAGCGTAAGTGGGGGATGAATCGGCCAGTTTTCGTTTTTCGAGACCACGACAAAAATTTGTGGATTTTTATCAACACTTTCTCCATACTTTTTCTTTATTCTAAAACCAGAAAAGGATGGAGGTGTTGAAAATGAAAAAACTTATTTCAGGTTTGCTCGTCCTTGTTTCAGCTTTTGTGTTAGCTACAGCTGTTTTTGCAGCAAATAAAAATGATAATAATGATTGGAAAGAAATGTTGCCAATGATGAAACAAATGCATCCAAACTTCTCAGAGGAACAATTACAAAAAATGTATGAACAGTGTCGAAATACTAAAAATATGGATCAAATGATGGAACATATGATGAATAATAGCAAAACGAATCAACAAATGATGAAACAAGGACATATGAACAATCATATGATGTAGCAAGGTTTAATCAAATATATTTAAGCACTGTAGGCTTAAAACTACGGTGCTTTTTTATGCGTAAATTTCAGCAAATAGAAAAGAAAAACAGCAGGTTTAAAAACTCAACCTGCTGTTTATTTATATTTACGGCATGATGCTGATCCCGTTCGGAATTTCACCTACTTGAATCGTTTTGATTACTTTGCTTTGCTCTTTATCAATGACACTCACCGTGTTGTCAAACATATTGGTGACGAAAACATATTTTTGATTCGGACTTGTGACAACTCCGTGCGCTCCTTTGCCTGTTTCAATTGTGGCAACTACTTGTTTCGTTTTTATGTTTATTTTGCTTACGGAATGAGACGGTGCATTTTTCGTCCCTTGATTGGCTACATAAGCAAATGTATCGTCAGGATCCATGTACACTTGGGCTGGTCCCTGACCGACCGGAACTTTTTCTACTTTACCGCTTGCTAAGTCAACAATGGCGAGGGCATTCTCTGCATTTAACGTTACGGCTAATGTTTTACCGTCCGAAGTAATACCGGTTGTTACAGGAGTAGATCCTACTTTTATTTTCTTTTCTTCTTTCATCGTTTCTAAATTGAGGATACTGACGCTATCTTCTCCCATGTTGGCAATATACGCATAACGGCTATCTTTAGAGATCCGGAAACCATGCGGACCTTTTCCAGTTGGAATTGTTTGGATGACTGAGTAGCTCGCCATATCAATGACTGAAACGTTATTGTCTTCATTATTGGTAACGAGAGCGTACTTTCCATTTTCGGTGAAAACGATATGAGCAGGGTGATTCCCCACTTCCACTTTCTTTATTAATTCGTCTGTTTCTGTATTATAAAACAACGCTATTCCTTTCATATCCATTGATTGATCATTTCCATGTTGCATTTCCGGAACTAACGTAGCGCCGAGAATTTTTCCGTCAGGAGAAACTTGGACGTTATGAATCGCACCGTCTACTTTGATTGTTGCGACCACTTGATTCGTTTCTACATCAATTTTTGAAATACTCCCGCCTTCATTAGCAGTAAAGTAATATTTTTTCGTTTCTTTTCTTTGTTCTTTTTTGGTGGCTGCGACCTGTTTGTTTTCACCTAAAGTAGTGTTACTTTTTTGAGAATTCGCTCCGCAACCTCCTAAAACAAACGTAAACATCGTCAATAAGGTTAACAACGCAATGATCGTTTTACGCATCAAGTATTTCCTCCTTTTGCTTTATTGTGTCTGAAGACATGATATTAGCAAAAATATTTAGTCGCTGTGACGAATTTCACAACAAAAATAAAATTTTTTAAAATAGTTACAGTTTATTGAAATTCATAAATTCTGCAAATTTATCCTATAAAATAAAAATATTTTAAATTATTTATGGATAAGAAGGAGGAACCGTTGTGGGAACGAATTTCGAAAGAATGATTCAAGAGTATCGAGGTGACATGGAATCAGTCTATCAAACTTGGTTTATCGATAATGACCAAAGATTAAAAGCATTCCGTACTATCCGAAACGGTGTTATAGAGGTAATTAAAGATATAGAAAACAATACATTCGGAAATGATTTTAAAGGGTCCTCGTTAGAAATTGTAGTTACAGCCATTGCAGAACAAAAACAAGTTTTTGAAGGAGCCGCCCACGCGTTTTATTGGAAGCCGAAACTTCGAATACCGGATATTTATGAAAATGAACGTAATAAAAAGGCTTTTGGGAGATTTTTAAAATCATGTCTTCAAGCAATAACGGAAAAGCAACTTATAGAAGAAATTGTTAAACTAGATCAATTGCAAATTAAAGGACTTGGACCTGCTGTAGCTAATATTCTCTATTTTCTTCATCCAACCGTTTTTCCACCTTTTAATACAGCTATTGTAAAAGGTTTTAACCTTTTGTTTGACCAAAAAATAAAGCTTGGTTCGTGGCAAGAATATTTAAAAATGAGAGAAGTCATTTTAGATTTTAATGAGAAATATAGAAATTTACTATCAAAAGACCTTGGTGCAGTAGGAGGACTCCTGTTTGAAATTGGAACGGGAAGATTAGTCATTAGTGAAAACTATGAAATCACATTAGAAAATATGGAAAAGCAAACAAAAGCAAAAATGAAACGTCATTCTGAAGTGATAAATGATGCTATCGAGGAAAATGACCACTCGGAAATGCAATATCATTTAGCAAGATTAGGGAAAGCGCTTGGTTATGATGTATGGATTGCTCAAAATGATCATAAGAGAGAGTGGAATAATCAAAAGTTAGGGGAATTTTCCTTAAAACGCTTAAATTTGCCCAATATCTCTCAGTCAATAAAGGAAACCATTGCTCTCATTGATGTCATTTGGTTGGACAAAAAAGAAAGAATTGTTGGTGCATTTGAGGTTGAAAAAAGTACATCTATCTATTCTGGGATTTTAAGACTCTATGACTTGGCTTTAACTATGAGTGAAAATCAAACTAAGTTTTATTTAGTTGCTCCGGATAAACGCGAGAAAGAAATTAAAGCACAACTTTTAAGGCCGTCCATTCGACATTCAAATGCCTGTCAAATTTCTTACATTTTATTTTCTGAACTCCGATGTGATTGTGATGCGATGTGCAAATTTGGGACTGACATAGGTGTTTTAGACAAAATTTCAAGAAATGTTGGATAAGTATCTAAACGTTTCACTCGGTTGGATAAAAATCAGTTACGTTTCATTGGTTACTGGTCAACAAGAAGCATGAAGCGAAACGACAGTCCACTATGGAGCCGTGTGCGGCGTCGACAAATCAAAACCGTGATGAAAACAATCATCTTTTTTACAGTTAAATGCGTTCATCAGGATTCAGGTGTCACCTAATTTTCTGAATTTCTCCATAGAATCTACATATTTTATTTTTAACATGATCATATAAAGAAAGAAAATTTGTTCACGGAGGGGAATTTATGAAGAGGAATAAACATATTTCTAGCACCCATAACAAAAATCATCATCATGACCACCATCATCATGACCATGGTCATCATCACGCTCACCATCAAAAGAAACATTCATGCCATCACGAATCCAACACTTTCAGTTCTAGCTCGATACACTCGGATACCTCACATCAAACAGAAGAGAGAGAAAAACACGAACATGATGAACAATTGTATCGAAAACTAATGAAAAAATGGTGGTTTGCCGGAATATTGTCGGTTCCTATTATATTGGTATCTTATCCAGATTTTTTTCCAATCATAAGAAATTTGTTGCCTATGGGAAGCAGTCAACTCTGGTTTAGCAGACTGCTCATGGCAGTAGTAGCCTTAATTGTGATGATTTATAGCGGAAGCCAGTTTTTCATTGGGGCATGGGAAGGATTAAAACAACGTTCAGCCAATATGCATACACTGATTGCCATCGGGATCAGTGCGGCATGGATTTATTCGGTTGTCGCTTTGCTTTGGCCGGACTTATTTCCAGATCCATCGATGGCGGAAGTGTATTATGATGTTTCAACGGTTGTCACGGCGTTAGTTGTATTAGGAATGGCGATGGAAGAAAAAGCGAAGGGCAAATCATCTGAAGCAATTAAAAGACTCATTGGTTTACAACCTAAGACGGCTCGGGTGTTAAAAGACGGAGTGGAAACAGAAATTCCTGTATCGCAAATTCAGATCGGGGATATCGTTGTTGTACGGCCCGGTGAAAAGGTACCAGTGGACGGGATAATTCTTGACGGAAGTTCAGCTGTTGATGAATCGATGTTGACCGGCGAATCGTTGCCTGTACAGAAAGTTCAAGGAGACGAAGTATTTGGCGGCACGATGAATAAAACAGGGAGCTTTACATTTCAGGTGACAAAGTCACCGGATGATACCGCATTATCTAATATCATCAACATGGTGAAGCAAGCTCAAGGCTCCCGTATCCCTGTTCAACGAATTGTTGATAAAGTTTCTGCGATTTTTACTCCGAGTGTAATCATTTTAGCTATCATTGGGTACTTAATTTGGTTTAATTTCGGTCCTTCACCTTCAAGTATGTATGCTCTAATTGTTTTAGTGACGACGCTCATTATTGCCTGTCCTTGTGCATTAGGAATGGCCACTCCTATGTCTTTAACAACCGGGATAGGCAAAGGAGCGGAAAACGGGATTCTCATCCGTTCCGGCGAAGCGCTGCAAATCGCCCAGAAATTAACGACCATCGTTTTAGATAAGACGGGGACGATCACCATGGGCAAACCTTCATTAACCGATGTGATCGCCGTTGGTTCCCTCAAAGAAAAAGAATTAATTTATTTCGCAGCAACGCTCGAACAAGGATCGGAACATCCGTTAGCAGGTGCAATACTTGAAGCAGCTAAAGAGAAAAATATATTGCTGGGAAAAACCGAGAATTTTGAAGCTATACCGGGGCATGGCGTGCAAGGATGGATTGATGGCCACCATGTTCTATTCGGAAACTTAAAACTCATGAAGAAAGGCAACATTGCAACAGAAGCCTATATACAACATGCCGAAAGATTGGCGGACGAAGGAAAAACACCTATGTTTTTGGCGGTTGATGGAAAACCGGAAGGAGTCATCTCCGTAGCGGATACGGTGAAACAAGATTCTTTAGAGGCAATTACGGCAATGAAAAACATCGGATTAGAGGTGATCATGGTTACGGGGGATAATGAGCGAACGGCGCGTGCAATCGCGAAAAAAGTAGGGATTACCAATGTCATCTCCGATGTGCTTCCGCAGAATAAAGCAGAAATTGTCCGGAAACTGCAAGCAGATGGAAAAAAAGTAGCGATGGTGGGAGACGGAATCAATGATGCCCCGGCACTTACGCAGGCAGATATTGGAATGGCAATTGGAACCGGTACGGACGTAGCGATTGAAGCGAGTGATATTACCCTTGTTAAAGGAAGTTTAAAATCGGTAGTGCAGGCGATTCAAATTAGTCGGGCAACGATGAGAAATGTATATCAAAATTTAGTTGGTGCGTTCATTTATAATGTACTAGGCATCCCAATCGCTCTTGGCGTGCTCTATCCATTGACCGGTTCATTATTGTCTCCGCTTGTAGCCGCAGCGGCAATGGCGTTTAGCTCTGTTACAGTTGTGGCAAACGCCAATCGCCTGAAACGTTTTAAACCAAAGGAGGTATGATTGATGGATATGACTCAAATAATCGTTAATGTGAGTGGGCTGCTCCTTATTGTTTTCGTTGCTTGGTTTTTCTGGGGGCCTAAAAAGGGCGGATACAAAGCTACCTTCACCCCATCTGGATATCAAGAAGCAGAAATAATCGTCAAAGGTGGCTATACTCCACACATTGTTGTAGTAAAAAAAGGAAAGCCGGTGAGGTTTCAATTTATTCGAAAAGAGGAAAACTCTTGTTCGGAAATGGTTGTATTTCCTGAATTCAATAAAAGTGCGGCTCTCCCTGTTGGGGAAAAGGTGACGGTTGAATTTCTGCCAAAAGAAAGCGGAGAATATTCGTTTCAATGTCAAATGGGGATGTATCGCGGGAAAGTAGTTGTTCAGGATTAAAAGATGACATAGTGGTTTTTTCATAAAAGCTGTAAACTAAGCGGAAGAGGAGAGAAACGGAATGAATTGGGCCAATCTTTTAATATTGTTACTATGTCCTTTAATGATGCTATTTTGTATGAGAGGACATAAGCATCATAAACATCATGATCATCATTCTTCTGATCATCATTCCATCAAGAAATTACAGGATCAGATTACAAAATTAGAGGCAGACAATGAACGATTAAAGGAACAATTAAAAAGTAAATGAGTGGTGAGAAGTGTGTACTAAAAGTGCTCGCTTTTAGTACACACTTGGCTTTTATTATTAATAATACAGGTGTAGATTGCACTTGGTGTTCACCACTTGAATGCCCATCTTCGGAAACCTCATTCCCTGTTGAAGAGCAGCCAGATACTAAAGTGATGGCAGTTAGAATAGGGAAAATATACTTCTTCATCCAATCTTCCTTTCTTGCTTCTTACTATAATAATTCAAGAATATCCAATTCTATTTATGGATTCAATGAATCAAATCCTATTAAATATTACCATGGTGAATATGTTCATAAAAAGGTTCATCACCAAATTTTGTGATTTAGTGACAAAAAAGAGAAAGCACTAACGAGATCCTGGCAATAATGTTAGTGGTGAAATAAACATTAAGGAGGTCTCGTAAGTGCTTTCTATACCACTAGGATTGCCAGAATTTAAAGTGATTAAACAAGAACTTCTTTCCTATGGTTATGCGATTCATGTAGAGAAAACAGAGACACAGGAACGTTGCCCTCATTGTGGGTTTGCCACTTCCTCTGTCCACGACAGACGGACAAGAAAAGTACGGGATTTGGCGATTTTTCATCAACCGGTGTACTTGTTCGTCAAGGTAAAGCGCTATCGGTGCTGGAATTGTTCCCAAGTGTTTTCCGCCTCTTTGGAATCGATTCAACCCAATCAACACTACACCAATCGATTTTGTGAGTACTTGTATGAACTTTGCGAAGGCTCCACCATTCAAGAGGTTAGCCGAAAGCACCGCATCCCATATACGACATTGGAACGCATCTATTACTCCATCGCATCGAAAAAAGCAAAAGAGCGTCAAACAGCGATAGAAGCATCTTCTCAAGAAGGAATGGGGCTTAGTTTAGATGAAATCGCTGTAAAAAAGGGACATCAGTATGAAACTGTATTGATGGATGCCAGAGCCGGATCGGTCATGGGAATGCATGCCGATCGCCAATGTGACTCCGCCATCCACTTGTTGAGCCAAAATATCCTGTCGAAAGAAAT
>NZ_JAPSMC010000042.1 GCF_026847645.1 Anoxybacillus sp. J5B_2022 | reverse complement strand
AAAACGGTATTGGATTCTGGTACAACTGACTTATGTGTACAGTATGTTCGAGTCCAACGGTGATTTCTCTACCGGGCTTGACTTTGAACGAACAAAGCACATCGTCTTGTAGAATTTATCTACGGCGCAGCGAAACAAACTATTCCCATTGATGCCGTGAAAAAACAGCTCCATGTGGCATAAGGGGTACCCCGTTTGTCTCTTTTTAAATGGTAATTATTGTAACAAAAATTGCTCAACTACAGTAATTGATTCAAAAAAGCAAATCGATGATTACTTACCATGTGATCTACCCATTTTTGAAACCCTGCAATTTCTTCGATGTTATGGATCAAAAATATAATCGGCAAGAGCTATAATATTTTATAAACATTTATATTACGCATTGTTCCTCTCTCTTTCATTATATGGATTCATGATACAGAAAAATCTTAATATTCAAAAATTTATAAGAGGGGCGGTGTATAACATATGCATATTATCAGGCGTGTTGATTAACCATTAAAAACCAGTTGACATCTCTATTCCTAGCTTTTCTGCCGTAGTCGGCAAGCGAACCGCTTGCCGACTGGGCATGCTGTACGCTTGCCCTCCTCGAACAATGAACGCTTTGCGGGCAAATGACATTTGCCCGCCGGCGTTCTTGTTCGAGGGAAGAGGCAGAAAAGCTTGTGTTCAGTCAATTGATTCTGTGTTTTTTAGTAAAATAATGGATAATCAACACTCGTGGCATATTATTTATCTTTTGCTACGAAAAACCCTGTCATCCCCACAGTAAAGCTTGGTGCCAAACTCCAAAGGAAAAATCCCCACCTGTTTGTCAATAAGGAAATGACTAAGAAAATCAACGGCACGAACAACATTACTCCTATGGCAATTTTCTGATATCGATTCATTCGGCTTCCTCCTTTCCCCTCCATGCCCTTATTGACCGTTTCTCCCCTTTGGCGAGTGTTGGTCAAGGGCGAATCCGATGCCATCATTCTTTTTAAATACCTTAACAAGGAATTTAAAAAGGTCTTTTCATAGATTTTTTGACACTACCGAGCGAAAAAAGATTAGGCAATTTCGTTTCCTCCCGTCATTTCTAGAAATCTTTCTTCCAACGATTTCGCGAGCACATGAATGCCGTATACGTTGATTCCTTCCGCGACAAGTATAGCATTTAGCCGAGGAATATTTTTATAATCGAGCGTCACTTCCAAGCCTTGTTCGACAAGGCGAACATCGAGATGCGGATCGTGTGCTTTCACCATTTGCGCCGCCTTCTCCCTCGGCTCGACGATAAATAGCACCTTCTCCGTTTGTTGCGACAGCTCTTGTACCGATTCGATCGTCACAAGCTTGCCATGCTGAATGATCGCAAAACGGTCGCACATCATCTCCATTTCCGACAGAAGATGGCTCGATACGACGACTGCCAATCTTTCCTCCCTTGCTAGCTTGCGCAAATAGTCGCGAATTTCACGAATGCCGGCCGGGTCCAGTCCGTTTGTTGGTTCATATAAAATAAGAACAGACGGGCGGTGAAACGGTATTGGATCTTGGTACAACTTGCGTATGTGTACAGCATGTTCAAGTCGAACAGCAATGTTTCGGATGGGCTCGATCTCCTGCGCAAGCGAAAAGGACATTGCCTCGTGGAGTTCATTTACAGCGCAGCGAAACAAAATATTCCCCTTGATACCGTGAAAAAACAGCTCCACGTTACATAAGGGGTACCCTGTTTGTTTCTTTTTCAAATGGTAATTATTGTTATAAAAAATACTTAACTACAGTAGTTTATTTAAACACGATTTAAATGCGTGTCTTTAAAATGTGTTGGATACTTTAATCCATAACCAATCATCCTATCCATTCCGATATGGGCAGACCATATTAAACCTATCTCTAAAACAACTTCGTTTGATAACAATACTCCTAAGATAACAACTCCAATTGGTAAACTATATGTATGAAATAAATTATAAAGCACTGCACCAACCTTATTATTGAATAAATAACCTATCATTGATATATCTGGAGCTAATAACAAAACGAAAAACAAAAGCCAACTAAATTGATTATAAGAGTAAAAATAAAGACTTAACAATAGGATAGCTACCCCTTCTAGGTGTAAAAGAATTTTATTCATAATATCCTCCCTTAATAATAAAAAAGATTATTGTATTAACAATTATATTGAACAAATCTTCCCCGTAGTTGAATAACCTCTACACCTGAATCCGTGATGGGTTGACATCGACTTTGATTTTGTTGCTGGTTTTATAGATGTTTCATCCACAAAACCCTTTTTTGTGCTTGCGACCGATGTTATGTATATTCTTGGAAATGAAACAAACCTCTTTTTTGGGCATAAGAACTAAAAAGAGAGATAAGAAAACAAAGAGGTGGCGTTGAACATTGGTGTTCGAACAAATGTTTGTTATCCTCCTTCTCTCCATTTGATGTACATGTTCAGAAGGGACTCGCTATAGCCACTCCTTCTCGTCAACTTCATCCATCGTTGCCACGATCGGCGAACGAGTCGCCCTGCCATCGTGATCACCGTCTGAATCATCGTCTTAATTCGGTGACGCTTCACTTTGTGATGCAATGGATGGCTCGGATCACTGAATACATCTTGCTCAATCAGCCGAAGAAGATTGTAAACGAAGGATCCTATGACCAAAACGAGTGCTTTTGTATACGTGTTTCCATCGATCGCTACGGTCTGTGGAAGGCATAGCTCATAGGTTTGCACTCCTTCTGTTTGTCCATCATCGACGCGTTTGCCTTTTTGCGAAGCGATCTGAAACCAAAGCGCTTTCGATTCTCGTCGTAAGTTTCGCTTGATGACAAAGTCCACGTCTTCCTTTAGGCATACGTGCACATTCGCTTCTGCATCGTTCCCTGCATCCATGCGAACAAGCAAACGAGACGCGGTCAGTTGACGGGCTCGACGGATGGCGGTGATTAAAAACGAGGGCATGTCGTCTTGCACATGTTGTTTTCCAGGACGCAGCTCGGCATGAACGAGATACCCTTCCTTCCCTGCATACGCAAACAATGGCGTAAAACCGTCAAATCCTTTATACGTTCGATTCACTCCTTCTTTTTTCGTACCGGAGTTGTCAAATGGGGAGCCATCTATATCAAGGGGAAGCCATGTCGTCTTCCCTTTGTTCCAACAAGAGGACAAGGTGGCATGTCGTTGCATCAACAGACGCATGGACTCCTCCCAAAGAATCGTTTCGGTCATCGGAAGACAAGCGAGCTGATCGAGTCGCTGTCGCAAGGTTGGGGAGGAAGGCACGTGCTGGATCCCCATCGATGCCGAAAAGATATCGTCCTGACGATACGCTTCGATATGATCAAAATCCGTTTTTCCTGTGGCAAGCAAGCCGATCATCGAGCGAATGACGTCTCTATGGGAAATGTGCACGTCTCGACGAACGGTTGGAAGCCGAAGGGCGTTTAGTCGTTTATCCAGTTTCGTTTGATGTAGTAAGTAGCCAACGAGAGCAAGCACAGCACTTTGGATAATCGTTTCATCTGTCAATACAAACCGAATCGGGAAATCTTTCATCCCATTCACCTACTTAATGAGGAATCGTCAATATCGTTTTCCCTTATCGTATCAACGGTTTGCTACCATTGTAAAGATATTTTGTCACGGATTCAGGATTTATTAATTTAATTCGTAAAAATTCCAAATAACCCTCTTAGAGAGGGTTATTTGGAATGCCTGAAAAATGTGATATTCTTTTTCTTCAGCTAATGATCACAGACATTGCGCATGGGATACAGCAATGCCTAACCACTAAACTTGACGGGTATGGGATGCTGCTCTCCAACAATGTTTCTCAGATTGCAAAACATTGCAACACCATCACTTCATTCCTTGCGATTTCTTACAAATCGAACGAATCCATTGTTTTTCACCGATCTTCTAGAAAAATAAATGATAATCAACACTGTGATACGAAACTTATTCTTTCAGTTCGTCGATCTTGCGATTCATCGCTTTGAACAAAGCTTCCGCCGCCGCCAGATGTTTATATTTGTCGTTGCTGTTGTTCCATCCTTCTTGCAAGATCGGGAGAGCATGTAGCTTGGTCGGATTGTTCATGACTAACGCCCAAGCTGCCCAAAACTGTACCTCCTTATCCTCATTTTTTAGACACTGTTCAAGCGCTTCCTCTGCAGCGGGACCGATTCTCATCAGGGACAAGGCAGCAGACATGCGTGCCTCCTGATTGCCATCTTTCAAGAACTGAATAAGTTCAGGGACCGCTTGCGACGCAACAGGTCCAAGCTCCCCGAGCACAACAGCAGAAATTGACCGTACATTGTGATCAGGATCCCTTAACCCTTCGACTAATGCAGGCACTGATGCATCTCCCTGTTTGATTAGCGTTTTAGCGGCCTCCCACATCGACTCCCTTTTTCCCAACGCTTGCACGTAAGAGGTGAGAGCGTTTGTTTCTTTCTTCATCAAATCTTTTGGATCCATATTATTTTCACATTCCTTTCTTTTTAATCATTTTCATCTAGCTTCTTATAAGTTTGGTGGAAACTTATAAGAACTAGGAGGTGTTACCCAGGAAGGGCCAATTTGCAAGACAATTTCCTCATGAGCATCTAAGATTATATTCGACGGGTCGCCTGTATATTCCTTGCCATTGACATAGGCTTTCACTTCCGTACCACTTGGTGCCACCCAATCAGCAACCTGCTTTTTCGACAATGGTTTGTGCCAGATTAGAAAAAATTCGCCTAGCGTATAATCCTTTTTCACTGGCGACTCTACATGAATAATACCGGAATCATCATGAGTATGTAGCCAATACATACAACCACCCTTTTCCGAGATTCCGATAAATTTTGGTAGTGTTTGGTGCTTTCCATCGACATAAATATCGAGATGCACATGGATGTGATAGCGGTCTTGCTCCATCATATCGCATTTGATGCCAGCGATAGCCGGTTGTGGTTCAAGATGAGTTCGGTTATAAATAAGATATCCTGTAAAGGCAAGAACTGCACAAATAGAGATTGCCAAAATGGAGGACGTGTAATCCCATTTTTTGGCCATCCCCGCCTGTCCTCCCTTTAGCGTGCTGCTTTTGAGAAACCGTAGGGCCGCTATCCAAGTCAACCATCCAGCCAGAAGATCACTCACCAACAACACTGGTGCAGGATTGCCGTCTAACCGAACAGTCACTTCCATCAGAAGAAAGTTAAGCAGAATAGCCACGAAAAATAAACGAAAGACATTATAAAAATACGAGACAGGAGTCACTCGACCGTCTTGGAAATTGGCCCGAGCAATGCTCATAATGCGAATACTATATGTAATTACCACCACTCCGATACAAATGGCAAAAAGATCAATAATTCGATCGATCTTCCACTGGGCAGCGAAACCACCCACGACCAAATACATCAACAGGTTAAACAGCGCAAATAACAGATAGGGTATCTCAGAACCGATCACTTTCTTGCTTAGTTTACCAGGCAAAAGCATCAAGTCTCCAGTCTGCAGATGACGCATCGTACCCGAGTAATAGCCGCTGAACAGAGTAGAAAAGGCAACTAGTATCGGCAAAAAATAGAGCAGCAAGGAGTACTTGCGAGCCACCAAAGCTACAACCGCAACCGACAACAGAAATTGAAAAGTCATTCGTAGCCGCCTTCTGCGTAACACTGCTAACTCCATCCATAGAAAAGCCCACTCTTTGCGATACTTTGCGCCCCCCCGCCAAGAAGTGGCGCCTTTCTTATACTTAGTTGTTGACATCGGCATGTTGTTCCGGCTTGCTATGTCTGCCCAATAAATGGCGTCCATCACAGCATTCTCTTTGATTTTGCTCTGCGAGGGAACGAACAAAAAGATCAACCCAACCAGGATGATAAGACCAATCTCCAAAAATCCCAAAGAATTAGTCAATCCAATCATAACTCCTCCCATACCTTGGGCAAGTACGAACAATGAGCCAGCCAACAAACCATGAACAATTTTTCCGTCCTTTAACAGCATCACGACCAAACTTAGGATAAGCAAACCACCAATCAACGAAAACCAAAAGAGCAATTTAGAAAGGAGTTTATGTCCACGGGTGCAGGAAGCTCCTACCTGCCACAAGGAAAGGGCAAAAAGGACGGGTAAACCGTACAGCACACTAAGAAAATCGAAATTTGAAATGCCCTTCAACAATAGATTTGCCAAGTTTGCCATCAGAGCTGACAACAGCCAAATACCAAATCGAAGCAATCCTCTCCAGACGGCAACGGCAAGAGCAACCTTTCGAATTGAATAAGGGGTCGTATATATCCAAAATACATCTTCCATTTTACTTGGCAATTGAGTGGAAGTAGGCCCTATCAATGAAAAAAACAAAAGCATTCCAATAAGACCCCATCCAATGGTAGTGGCACTTGATTGCATATCATTCAAATGGGACAAAACCAAGTATTGAGCGGCAAACGAAAGAGCGAAAAAAACACTCGAAACCAACAGCATTCCACGGACTCCCATCCCGGTGCGAAGTTGACGGATGCTGTTAAGCGCCAAAAGGTGTAGGATTCTAATCATCCTTTCTCTCCCCCTTAAGCAGATTGACAATCTGCTCTTGCCAGTGTTGAAATTTCTCTTCCTCCGTCGGAACCATATCTTCTCTAATCACTTGCCCCTGAGAGAGCACGACAACACGCGTTGCGACTTTACAGAGAAAATCAAGGTTATGCGTAGAAACCAGCACACCCGCTCCCTGTTGAGCTTTGACTTTCAGCCAATCGATTAGCCATTGGATCGAGACGGGATCTAGGCCAGCTGTCGGTTCATCCAAAACATAAAGAGAGGCATTTTGTAAAACCGCTCCTGCCAAAATTACCCGTTGACGCTGCCCACGAGACAACTCGCCACCCATACGAGTTGCAAATTCAAAAAGCCCTACTTCTTGCAAAGCCGCTTCTACAAGCGTCTTAATATCTCCTTTGAGATCAAATGCCTTTGCTCGGAAATAGAGGTGCTCTTCGACTGTCAAGAGCGGATACAGATTCGGATTATCGGGAATAAAGGCAATGGATTTCAAAGCTTCAGGTGACCCAGCTGGTAATTCACCAACTGTCACGCTGCCCGTATCCGGACCTAACAGACCAAGACAACAGCGAATGGTAGTGGTTTTTCCTGCTCCATTCGCTCCTAGTAGTCCCACAATTTCTCCTTGATTCACGGTAAAATGAACATTATGAATTCCTGAACCATTGCGGTATCGTTTGGTTATATTCTTAACAGTCAGAATATTATTCATTCTTCTCACCTATCCTTTAGTCACTGCGTTGTTGATTGGCAAAGCTTTACGATTTATCTTCGATTTGGTTAGAGCAATCGGTGCAAACATCAAAATGAAATTGTGAATGAAATGTGCAACCAATGCAGCAATAAAGCCATACTGTAGGTACAACTCTCCCATGACGAAACCCAATGCAACGATCTCGCTCCATCGGATGATGCGTGGATGCGTACCAGTCCCTGTATGAATAATAGCCCAAAGCAATGACGTAACCAACACAGCTAACCAAGGCTGATGGGTCAACCACACTATAACAGGAATTCCCATTAACCGATAGATCGCTTCTTCTCCGATCGAACTTTGCAAGCTCATGCTTAGGGCACCTTTCCAGTTGTATCCTGAAACAAACATCGTATAGTCAGACAGCTCTGGCGCAATGCGAACTTTTCCTGTCGATTGCAACATAGCATTGAGCCATGTCATTCCACCAAGACAAGCAATACCGGCTGTTACTCCAACAATTATCTGATTGACCGGATGTTCAAACGCGGAGATGCCGATCTGCTCTGTCAAAAATAGGCCGACCGACGTACTGATTAACACCACGCACATCGTTGCGATCGCTTGAAACAGTGACATTACAAGTGTTAGCATACGAATAGCGCGTTGATTGACCCGCACATCATACGAGTTAATCATAGAAAATTCAAATCCATCGTTGGTTACAAGTACAACAGCGAATAAGATGATTGCGGCCAACACTCCACCAAAATTCCAATTCAATTTACCGCCTTCTATGGTGATAATCAGAAGTCCGATCACAGCTGCAATAAAAGATCCCAGCACACCTGAAAGGTTCAGCACTTTATCCAAAAACTCACGTTGCACCACCTGGCTGAGAGTGGGAGCAAAAATCTCTGGCTCCATATGAACTTGCCAGACAATACCCTGATATATCGTAACAGATACGCGTAAACGAACCTTCGGTGATTGAATAAGATACCAGAACGTCCGCTCTTCTTCCCTGTCGGAAATCCCCTCCACCTGTCCCTCGCCAATTAGGCGTGCCTCGCTCCAAAAACCATGCGGGTTATCGATATTAAGTACAGCTAGCAAGTTGCTTGATTCAAACTTATGCACATCATCGGTCCTCAATTGTCCTTCAACCTGCAAATGGGTGATTTCCCCATTCGGTGCAATACCGACCAAAATGGTCGTGTCGTTTTTGACAAAACGCACTCTCCAAGACTCTAACAGACCCCAACGGTGCACCAGTGTCCGTACCTCATCGAGCATACCTAAATGATGTAGGCGATTAATCGTCTCACGATCATGCCAAAAGGCGGCATAAGTGTCCCAGTCAGAAACATCGATTGTTGTCAACCTTTTCACAGCTACAATCGCCCATTCAATAGCGACTTGCTTACTAGGTAGTACCAACTTATCATTCTCTTGTTTGTACGCCCTATCTCTGAATTTCAGAAACAAAAACAAACTAAGTATTGAAACTACAACTGCAATAAGCCACACAAATACCTACACCTCTCTTTCTCCTCCAAATCACCTTTTTTCTTAAACCAATTTACGGAATGGTTGATCCGGTTTCGGCAGTTCCACTCTATGGATACAGTAACAGGATTTAGACTTTGCACGAACCTCCAGCAGTCGTTCTTCCGCCCCTATTTCCAAAACCGAGTCTTTTAAAATATGGCCCATCGAGGCTTCCTCAATCTGGCAAGGTGTAACCATACCATCTGCTCGCACGTACCAGTTTAGGTAGCCAGGTGTACAAAAATCAGCTTCACCACCTTTGTGATGCTCGTTGGAGTCCTCTTCTCGCCAGTCCGGAATCACAATGCGATTTCCCCATTTTTTAATCGCCCGATCGATTTGTTCTTTCACTCTTTCGCGTTGTTCCTTCGATAGAAAAAAAATACCGTCTCCTGCACGCCCAACCGGCAACGTGATCCCAGCCCTGAAAACACGTGCACCAACCGCGCAAGCCTCTTCTGCCACTTTTTCCACATCAAGATAGTTAATTGGAGAGACGGTCATAGCAATAATGAGGGGAATACCAGCCTCGGCAATCTTGCGTGCATTAGACATCGTCGCTTTATAGGCTCCCTTTTTCCCTCGCATTTTGTCGTGTGTCTCCTCATATCCGTCAACACTCACTTGACAACGTACATTGTTAAATTGTTTGACGAAAGCAATATCATCATCCGTCCAGCCAAGCCCGTTACTAAAGAGATGAACGTTTATAAACAGACAGCTAGCAGTAGCGAGAAGGCGATGGAACCCTTTTACTAGTCTTGCTTCCCCTCCGGTGATGGTAATGTCAAAAACCCCGTTAGCAGCTAATTTTTCCATTACAAGAATCCACTCTTCGGTCGTCAATTCTTTTTCATAAGGACGCCCAGAACTTGCATAACAAAATGGGCAGCTCAAGTTGCAGGCATTTGTCAATTGAAGGGTACTTCGAATAGGAAGATACGCCTGAGACGATCCAGTAATCCTAATAGAAGAGGGTAAGATACCTTTTTCCCAAAGCGCTGTTAACGGATGATCGGCAAACATGTCTCGCAGTTCCTGGACCGTCAGTCCTTCTTCTAAACCATTCATATGACTCCAAACGTACGCTGTCTTTTCCATATCCTGCAGCCGAGCCATCAACATAGCCAGTTCTGCCCCGACACCACTCAAACGAAAATAGTTCAACGTGTTTGTTTCATAAAGAATGGCGCCACTTGGTTGCAAATGAATACCAAATTGAGGTGCTACCTTTTTCTTTGGTGTTCCAATTACCATGAACCTCGCCTCACTTTCTTTTGATTAGGAGAGGGGACTTTCTTTTACCAAAGGAAAGTCCCCTCCAAATTCATAAATATGTTAGGTAAAATTCTATATTAGATGGCGCATGCCACAAGGCTAATTTCACATTCCCAGCAGGCAGAAGTCAGGGAGATAGACTTCGCTGCCCAACAACCAGCACAACCTGCTGCCTTCACAAGAGGGATACCTGCACCTTTTTTCACGACACTCTTGGTAACTGGTTGCCACTGTTGCCCCTTATGTTCTTCCCTTGTTTTTTCCACATGTACCACCTCCTCCCTTTCTTTACCTCACCTGAATCCATGACAGGAACTCATCAAAAGTGACAGAAAATGTTATTATAACAAGGTTTTAGCCCGTCTTCGGATCTTCTTAATTAAATGAAAAGCAAAAAACGTAACATTTATTGATTTATCAAGTTTTCTCAGCAATTTGGACATGTTTTATCACGGATTCAGGCCTCAATTTGGTCAAGTCCTGATTATTGTGTAAAATTTCACTCTCGGCCCAGCGAATTTAGGTCTTAGGAAAATTAAACACATTTTTGCGCCGTTTCTTTTTACACAAAATTTCGGACTTCATCCTCAATTTAGTCACCAATCCTCACCTCCCCCTGTCCTTTCCTATCTCAAATATACCTCTACTTTCTTTCTTCTTCACCGCCAACTTATGTCGGAACCCCGCCATTTTTTGACGGTGCGCCCGCCAATTTTGGCGGACTAGACAAAAACGCCCTCATCCATCCGATGAGGACGTTAACAACATATAATGCTCTGGAATGAATCCCAATTGTTTTGCTTTTTCCACCGCTTCTATCCGAGAAGATACACATAATTTTGAAAAAATACGCGATAGCTGTCTTTCTAGGCTCCGCTGGCTCATGCAGTGCTTTCTTGCAATCTCTTTATTGCTTAAACCGTTGGCAACCTCTATCAATATATTTCGTTCAAACATGTCGAGCGCGATATGATCCTCCTCTTCTCCCATCCTAGCTTTCACTTCGAAAAGCCGCAGCTGACGCAGTACATGCACAGGAATGACCGCCTCATCTCTTAACGCACAGCGAATCGCCGTCACCAATTGCTCGCTTGATGCGGTTTTGCTGACAAAGCCTGTAATGCCTGATTCAATGAAATAATTAAAAAAAGGAACAATATCATATCCGGTATAGATGACAATTTTCGAAGTTGGCTGTTTTTCGAGAATTCGTTTACTCAATTCGATACCGCTCATATCCGACATACACCAGTCAAGTAAACATATATCATACGCACGTTGCTCGATCATTTGTTCTGCTTCGCTCGCAGATGTCGTAATGTCTACTTGAAAATCTCCTTCACGTTCAAGCACATTTTTCGTACCTTCACAAACAAGAAGATGATCGTCGACAATTAAAATACGAGCCATGCTTTTCTCCTTTCCGTACGTTTATAATGGAATGGTGACCGTTATCTCTAATCCAGATCCATGTGATGAATCGATTTTGCATGTTCCACCTAATCCTTGCACACGCTCTTTTATTCCAAATAATCCTAAATTACCATGATGATCATTTAATTTTTCCATCTCTATTCCTACTCCATCGTCCACATAACGGAGTTGAACAGCCTCATCTTGCGCATCCAATACGAGGTGGATCGTTGATGCTTGAGAATGTTTCGCCGCATTGTTTAGTAATTCTTGTATAACCCGATAGATGACTAGCTCCTGCTCTTCTCCTAATTGGACTGGTATGTGAACATTCCATTTTACTTTTATATTCGTACGTAAATGAAATCGGTCAATAAGCTGTGTGATGGCTTGTTTTAGTCCTATTTGACTCAAAAATGGCGGTCTTAATTCATGGCATATTTCTCTTGTTACATCAATGACATCGAGGATCTCCTCTTCAATATCGTTTAGCTGTTTTTGCATGTCCTCCATGAACATATGTTGGATTAGCAAATTTTCCACTTTTCTTCTTAACAAAATTAAATCTTGAAGCAATGTATCGTGCAAATCGATTGCAAGTTTTTTTCTTTCCCTTTCTGACCATTGGAACATCAACCGAGTAAACGAAATCGAATGTTCTTTCTCTTTTAATCGATCTAACTCTTTCAATAGATCCTCCACTTTTAACATGTTTTCGATCGTCATGCTCGTATAATAAACAATGGTAGATAGCCAATCTTTTTGCTCGGTGCGAAATGAAAGAGGATGTTTCTTTTTCCCTACTAGCCATAAAGGTGTTTGACGAAATGAACCGATAAACATGACAAATAAGGAGCGATGTTCCATTACGCGACCGATCGAAAGTGGGGCACCATTTATTTTTTTGACGATATTCGCCCAATATGCTTCATTGTACTCAAAAGAAAGCGGTTCGTTTATGGACTGAATCACCTTTATTTTTTCCACGTCCAAAATTTCTTGCAATTCCTTTTCCAAACAATACATGGCTCCTTCTACTGTACGCTGTTTTTTCAGTTGTTCACTTATGCGATACAAACTCTCTTCATAAAAATGTTTTTGCATCCGTAATTTTGCCCGCCATTTGCGGTCTAACCATTCTTTTATGTAAAAAGCAGCAAGGACGATGATGTAAACGATAGAAAATAAAACAACAAGTTCAGCCCATTTGCTAGAGCGATGGATCCATTGATTGTACACAATCATTATAAAAAAAGATGGGAATAATGCGAACAAACCGAGATACTTCAACCGCCCGATGGAAAATGGCAGTTGAAACAGTTGATCTGTTGCCATTAAATAAAAGAAAACGGTCGGTAAGGCGAAAAGAAAGATAACCGTTAATTCCGCTGGCAATATCCATTTTTTCATTACTAGCATAGGAAGGCTATAAAAGAAAAGAAACGGGATCGTCGATAAACTAATTGCCAATAACAATCCTTTTATCGTATGTTGCTGTTCATCTTTTTTTAGATCAACGAACCCTTTTCCTAACAAAGCGAGAATGGTAACCGTATTGATAAAAAATGCCGTCAATAACACTTCCATTTCACTTATCGAACGAAACAGTATAGACATCAGTGAAATAATAAACATCACAATGTTAAACCAATAAAGGGAAAAGACGATTTTTTTCGCAAACCATACTTTCTTTTCGTTTTCAAAATAGTTGTAAACAAAATGCAAAAAGAGCGGGGGCAGCATGAAAAATGCACCGCTGAATATTTGCCTTCCAAAAGGCGCATGCTTCGCTGATAAGCTGGCACTGATATAACAAAGCCCTGCCGATAACAACAAGTAAATCAGCACGATCGCCGAGTTATTATTTGGTCGCGAACGAAGCAAAAAAACGCTTAAACGAACAGCGAATAGAAAAAAACCCGTCGGCAAAAGAATATAATACAACCACTGTTCCGTTCCATGCGCTAGATAGTCAATCACCAAAGTTTGGATTTGATTTCCTCTTTGAATAGTGATTGCTTTTGCTTGTTCAATCGTTTTGTATTTCTGAACCGTAAAGTGGGACAGCGGAGGCTTTCCATCTATTTTTAACACTTGATCATGAATATGAATCCCATGTTTTTTTGCCCAGCCAAACTCATAAAGATCGTTAACAACCACAGCGCCACTCTTTGCGACTACATCCATGCCGATCAATGGATGTTTCACATTTAAAACGGTTAAATATAGCGCTAAAATCGAAGCAAAAATCATGGCAATAACTGTTCGATTCATCGTGGTCTACATCCAATATCCAAGCGGTCTAGTCGATTCGCTAAACACCTTTATCACCGCTTTTATCTCTAACTCACTTAAACCAATTAAGCTCACCGTACCATTTTGTAATTTTTCGATGACTTCCGGATGTTCTACTAAAAAGCGAATGATTTGTTGCATCGCAATCCCCCTCCAACATTCTTAAATAAATGTTTTCAGCACAGATTTATACGCATCATCTACATCTAGTTTTTCGATTTCTTGCCACGCTTTTTCCTTGTAAATTTGGCTCATCACTTTCGCATAATAAATCGCTCCTTCCTGTTCCATTTGCTGAAGCGCTTTTTCTTTTTGGACATACATCTCGTCATAGTCTATCTCGTTGTTGAAATATTGTTTCCATAAGTTATCGTGCTTGCTTTCTAGCATGTACAAAATCGGAAGCGACTTTTTCTTTGCATGAATATCCGCTTTTTTATCCCAGTTGTATAGCGCATCAAGATCATTGTCGATTTGTGCCGCGATGCCGATGTAAGAAGCATACGTTTCAATCGTTGCGATGTCCTCCTTTCCTGCTAATAAAGCGCCTATGACACAAGCCATCGCAACAAGAGAGCCTGATTTTTTCTCTACCATTTTTACATAGTCTGCTTCTGTTTGTACGTCGCACACCACATCAGTCTGTTGTCCGTGTACACTTTGCAACAAGCAAGACGTAACATATGACAGTGCCTTTAATTTCTTTTCATCAGCAATGTGCAAATGAGCAATTACTTGCTGCCCTAATAACAAAAGCCCAATCGCAGTATGTACAGTAATCGCATCATCTTTTAATCGATCTTGATCAACTACGTCATCAAGTAAATCGCCAGCAAGCACGATTAATTCAACAGCTGCGGCGATATAAATGAAGGGATATTCCTGTTTTGAAAACATGTCATGGTGCAAATTGGCTAATCGACCAAAAACCAAATCGCTCTCTTTCATATGTTCCTCAATTGCCATCAACATGTGCGCCTTTAGTTGTGGTTCCGACATGAATAGTTCCACAATTTCTTTCATCTGTTTCGCTATTTTTCCCTTTTCACTCATCCGATCGCACCTTGCACAAATATTTACAAATAGGGAACATTCGACAAGTTCAATGAAATTCCTTCCTGAAAAATAAAAAGACTTGTCGAAGATTGTGACAAGTCTTTTGCTTTGTTATCACTTACTACCCAATAGAACGATTAGCATTGCAATAAAATTCTATACTTGTTGAAATCGTATATGTTGCACCATTATAGGAATATTTTCCTGACACTGTAATGACGTATGTGCGACCACCATCAATTAATTCCGCACTATATCCTGTCTGTGTCCACGTCCCACTGCCGGATGCTTTTGAGGAAATCGATTTAACTCCCGAAAACAGTTGTCTTTTATGAACATCGCTATACTGAGTTTTAAAAGTTCCTGTCACATACAAAGTTTGAACGGTTTGTCCAACTTGGATCGTGGTTGTTTTCGTCTTTGATGCAATCGATTGAGGAGTAACCGCCCCCGATTCTTTTATCCCTTTTTGATTCGAAGTTGCCAATGAATCTTTTCCTACGCCAAATAAAATTCCTCCAACAAGCATTACCGCTACTGCTATGTTTACAAATTGACGAATCATTTTAAAAATTCCTCCTTTCGTTTTGATAATTTGATTATACTTCACTTTTTTCCATTATTCACCACAAACTTGATGTCGAACCCCGCCAATTTTGGCGGACTAGATAAAAAACGCCCCCACCCATCCGACAAGGACATAAAAACCCCCATCCAATGCTTATGCATTAGATGGGGGATTCGTCTTATCCGCGCAATGTAGCGCCAAATTGTTGTTCGACCGCTTTGATCACTTGTTCGTGAACGTTTGTGACTTCTTTATCTGTTATGTGGGCGCTAGATATCGAAAATGCCCTAGGAGGAATAGAGAATCGTTTGAAGAGATTCCTCGTTTAGAAGTCTTTGATATCCCTTATTTTTGTAGAGCGAACGGCGCAAAAACTAGTTTGAATTTGCAAAAAAATGACCATTTTGTTTCGAAATAAAGTGCTAATTTACATGAATAAATTAAGAATTAGTAGAATCAATGGAATAAGAATGATACTTGCAACTACAAAATACCCTAGATATTTAACCCATTTAGGATAAGTCTTAAAATTAAAGCTGTTTCTTTTCAATTTCCCTCCAGATACTATATTTTGTAAATCCTCGATTGAAGAAAAGATTTCATCATTCTCTGTATTATAGGGCTTCTCCATAGATTGTGTTTCATGAATATCCTTAATATTCATCACTTCCTCTCTTCCGATATTGAGCCTTGAATAAATTCTACTTTTGCTTTTTTCACCAAATCCTGCTGATATTTTTCCCAAGCCTTTTGCAGTTCATCAATATTAACATCTTTGGTTTTAGCTTTTTGTTCATTAAAAAACTGTTGCTTCAGTTTGCTGATTTTTAAAGCTTTTTTATATGCTAATACAGCATATCGATCCCAGTATTCGTCTTCAGAGATACCTAACGCCGAAAGATAGTCTTGAAGAAACTGTATTGCATATTCGTCAGAAGATTGTTTCAATATTTGACGCATATGTTTTGTAAATTTTTCTGCTTCACTTTCATCAACAACAATATTTTGTTTTTCGGCTTCTACTTCTAACACAGCATTTTGAATAAACTCATCTTTTATTTGTTCATCACTTAATAATGAATTTCCGTTATTTAATTCTACAATATTTCTGCTTACCTGAAACTCGTTAAACTCTTTATTCGTAAAAGATTTTCCATCAATTTTTATAAAAGGCTTTACATCCTGCTCTTTTATTTTTTTGCGCTCTAGTTTTAAATAAAGATACGCGTTTTGGTTTAGAGATTCCTTTTCAGCTTTTACATTTGAAGAATAATGAAAAACACTTGAAAAACTTAATCCTACAATACATAATCCTACAATAAGTGTAATTTGTATTAACTTTATTCGTTTTGATTTTTCCATAAATTAATCCACCACTCCTTCAGTAGTATCAACAACAAATGACATCGGAGTTGTGCTTGAACTACTATATGTTACAGCTCCTATTGCTTTATAGGTACTACTATCAACTAAATCGGTATTAGGCTTTCCGTATCTAAAACCTGTTATATTATTGGGATCTGCAATGTAACTACCTACATAGGGAAGTGAATGAGTTGACCAGTAGGAACCATCTTTATAGTATTTAATAGTACCTACATTTAAACTACATTCAAATGGAAAGAGAGCTCCATTAACAATATATGCATATATATCTTCATACGTAATAATTTTCCCTGGATAACTAACTGTTATGTTCATTGTTATATCCGTACCAACTGAAAAAGGAACTAGTACTCCCCCAGAGGCATAATAAACGACGTGAACCTCATAATCATGGGACTTATTATTGTGTGTTGATGCCGATGCAAATGCAGGGGATAAAACTATGAAAAGAAATGTAAGTACAAGAATACTAAGATATTTATTCTTCATAAAAATATCCTCCTTATATATTTTTCCTATTCAATCCCATTATACATCCATTTTCCCCCTCCTTCACCGCCAACTTGCTGTCGAACCCCGCCATTTTTTGACGGTGCGCCCGCCAATTTTGGCGGACTAGACAAAAAAACGCCCCCACCGATCCGCCAAGGACATAAAAACCCCCATCCAATGCCCGTGCATCAGATAGGGGTTTCGTTTTACCCGCGCAATGTGGCGCCGAATTGTTGTTCGACCGCTTTGATGACTTGTTCGTGAACGTTTGTGACTTCTTCGTCCGTCAATGTCCGCTCTGGGTCGTAGTAACGGAGCGAGAAGGCGATCGATTTTTTGCCTTCTGGAAGTCGGTCTCCTTTGTAAACGTCGAAAATCGATACGTCTTTCAACAGTTCACCGCCTGCTTCAATAATTGCTCGCTCGAGATCACCTGCTACGACATGTTCATCAACGACAAGGGCGATGTCGCGCGTAATGGACGGGAAGCGTGGAATCGCTGTATAGCGAATGTCATCTACTTCCGCTTTTAATAAAGCTTCAAGGTCTAGTTCAAACACATACGTTTCTTTTAAATCAAATTGTTTTTGCACGACCGGATGTAGCTGACCGATAAAACCAATTGTTTTGCCGTCTAGCAACATATCGGCCGTGCGCCCTGGATGAAGGTGCTCGCGTTTTGCTTGCTTATATTCCACGCGGTTTTCTAATCCTAGCAACGCAAACAAACCATCTAAAATTCCTTTAACGACATAGAAGTCAACTGCTTTTTTCTCCCCTTGCCATAAATGGGCATGCCATACGCCTGTCAAGACGCCGGCGAGACGTTCTTTTTCGTTCGGCAGTTCATGTTCGCCGTTAGCTAAATATACCGAGCCGATTTCATATAGCGCGACGTTTTCGACTTGGCGGGCGCGGTTATAGCTTGCCGCTTCCAATAAGTGCGGCACTAAGCTTTGTCGTAAGACGCTGCGCTCTTCACTCATCGGCAATGCTAAGCGAATTGGTGTAGCTGTTTCAAGCGCAAACATCATTGCTTTTGCTTCGTTTGTGAGCGAGTACGTAATCGCTTGGAACAAGCCTGCATCTTCTAAATAACGGCGCACGTGGCGACGCTTTGCTTGATATGGTGTGAGTTTCCCTGGCTTTGCCTCCCCGATCGGCAATGTTGCTGGTAAATGGTCGTATCCGTATAAACGCGCTACTTCTTCGATGATGTCTTCTTCAATTGTAATATCTGCACGACGTGACGGAATAGTAATCATAAACGTGCCGTCATGTTCCGTAAATGTAAATTGCAAGTTCGTCAAAATGCCTGCGACTTCTTCTTTCGTAATGGCTGTGCCAAGCACGTTATTAATACGGTCTAATGTAATCGTGACAACAACATCTTTTTGTTGCAGTGTGTTCACTTCCACAACGCCGCCAACGACTTCTCCGCCAGCATATTCCGCCATTAACGCAGCGGCTCGGTCAAGCGCTTCTTTTGTCCGCGCTGGATCGATTCCTTTTTCAAACCGTGTGCTCGACTCGCTGCGCAATCCGTGATCTTTGACCGCTTGGCGAACAACCGAACTTGCGAAATACGCGGACTCAATAAACACGGTCGTTGTGTCATTTTTTACTTCCGAGTTCGCACCGCCCATCACACCAGCTAAAGCGACAGGCTCTTTCCCGTTCGTAATGACGAGATGGTTTTCTGTAAGCGTGCGCTCTACATCATCAAGCGTCACGATCGTTTCGCCGTTTTTCGCGCGGCGAACGACAATTTCTTTCGAACCGAGGCGATCATAGTCAAACGCATGAAGCGGTTGACCATATTCAAGCAAAATGTAGTTCGTAATATCAACAACGTTATTGTGTGGACGAATGCCAGCTGCCATTAAACGCGCTTGCATCCAAAGAGGCGATGGGCCAATTTTTACGTTTTTCACGATGCGCCCTGCATATAAAGGATTATCTTCTTGTGCATCGACGCGGACAGAAATATAATCATGAACATTTTCATTGTTTTCGTGAAGTTCGATGGTCGGAAGCTTCACGCTTCTTCCTAAAATCGCTGCCACTTCATAAGCGACGCCAATCATGCTTAAACAATCGGCGCGGTTTGGTGTTAAACTAAGTTCTAACACTTCGTCATCCAAGTAAAGGAGTTGTAGCGCATCCGCTCCGACCGGTGCATCGCTTGGGAAAACGAAAATGCCATCGGCGTATTCTTTCGGCACTAATTTTGACTCCACGCCAAGCTCTTGCAACGAACAAATCATGCCGTTTGATTCTTCCCCGCGCAGTTTTGCGCGTTTAATTTTAAAGTTGCCAGGCAATACGGCACCAACTTTAGCAACAGCGACCTTTTGTCCTTTTGCGACGTTCGGCGCCCCGCAAATAATTTGTACCGGCTCTCCTTCGCCAATATCGACTAAACATTTGCTTAATTTATCAGCGTTCGGATGTTGTTCGCGCTCAATTACATGTCCGATGACAACACCTTGTATTCCTTTATTGCGCACCTCAACGCTTTCTACTTCAATGCCTGCTTTCGTAATGCGGTCGGCTAATTGTTTTGCCGTAATGCCTGTTAAATCGACATATTCCTGTAGCCATTTATATGAAACAAACATCACTAACCCCTCCTTTTACACCCGATGAAATTGTTGCAAGAAACGAACATCGTTTTGGTAAAAATGGCGAATATCATCAATGCCATATTTAAGCATCGCAATGCGCTCCGGACCCATACCAAACGCAAAGCCGGTATATTTTTTTGAGTCAAATCCCGCCATCTCGAGCACGTTTGGATGCACCATGCCCGCCCCTAAAATTTCAATCCAACCTGTTCCTTTACATACGTTACAGCCGTGCCCGCCGCAATTAAAACATGACACGTCGACTTCAACAGACGGTTCGGTAAATGGAAAAAAGCTTGGACGGAAACGAATGTCGCGATCTTCACCAAACATTTTGCGGGCAAATTCACGTAACGTTCCTTTTAAATCGCTCATGCGAATGTTTTCGTCCACAACAAGCCCTTCAATTTGCGTAAATTGATGGGAATGTGTCGCATCGTCGTTGTCGCGGCGATATACTTTTCCAGGGCAAATGATTTTTACCGGACCGCGCCCTTGATGTTTTTCCATTGTGCGCGCTTGCACTGGTGACGTATGCGTGCGCAACAAAATCTCCTCGGTAATGTAAAACGAATCTTGCATATCGCGCGCCGGATGGCCTTTTGGCAAATTGAGCGCTTCAAAGTTGTAATAGTCTTTTTCGACTTCTGGCCCTTCGGCAATCGTATAGCCCATACCGATAAATAAATCTTCAATTTCTTCAATGACGCGCGTTAACGGATGATGGTTGCCACGTCTAATCGGGCGACCCGGAAGTGTCACATCAATCGCTTCAGATGCCAATTTTTTCTCGACTTCTTCTTGTTCAAGTGTTGCTTGTTTTGCTTCTAATGCTCGTTGAATCGCTTCGCGTACGTCGTTGACAAGTGCTCCCATGAGCGGGCGCTCTTCAGGCGACAATGCCCCCATCCCGCGCAGCACTTCTGTAATTGGGCCTTTTTTGCCGAGATATGCGACGCGTACGTCATTGAGCGCTTTTAAATCGTTTGCCTGTTCAATTTTTTCAAGTGCTTCTTGTTGAAGCTGTTGTAACCGCTCCTTCATATGGAAATCCCTCCTTGTTATGTATAAAAATAAAAAACTCGCCCCTTAAGTAAGGGACGAGTGCACTCGCGGTACCACCCTTGTTAGCTATGCAATCAACATAGCTCACTTCATTGCGATAACGGTCTACACCGGAACGCCTTTACATTTTGCGTATGCAAAATGGTCCAAGCGCCAACTCCCGAGGTGAATTCACTTGCTTCCACCATAAAAACGCTCGCAGTCTATGGCGTTTTCTCCCTGAATGGCGAGGGGCAAGCTACTCTTCTCGATCATTGTCTTTTATATAATGAAATTCTTCATTTATTATAAGCAAATGGGTAATAACGTGCAAGGTTGCGTTTATTTTTTCTGCAAATGGTAAAGTAAAATTCCTGTCGCAACGGCTACGTTTAACGATTCTGCCTGCCCGTAAATCGGCACATATAAGTTGGCAGTTGTTTGTTGTAGCCACTTATCGTTCACACCGCTTCCTTCGTTTCCAACGATTAATGCAAACGATGAAGAAGGAGATACAGAACGGTAGTCTGCCCCATTTTGAAGCGATGTTCCATAAATGGGGATATGCTTGTTTTGGAAGCGAGCGATCCATTGTCCAATATCTCCTTTTATCACAGGGAAATGAAACAACGAACCTTGTGTTGCACGAATCACTTTTGCGTTATATATATCGACGCTTCCTTCTCCGACGACAACAGCGTCTATTCCAGCAGCATCTGCGGTACGAATAATAGTTCCTACATTCCCGGGATCTTGTACAGCGTCAATGAACAACGCCGTTTGCACATCATCCACGTTCCAATGCATTTGTTTACATACCGCTGCGATGCCTTGCGGTGTTTCTGTATCGCTAATCGCTTTGATCACATCGTCGGTCACAATCGTCATCGGAATATGGGCAATGTCCCAGCTTGCTGGGATGACCGCATGCTCCGCAACAATCAGTTCTTCGATATGAACACCACTTTTGACCGCCTCTTCTACTAAATGAAATCCTTCAATGAGAAACAGCCCGGTTTTGTCGCGTCCTTTTTTCGTTAAAAGCTTTTTCCATTGTTTCACTCGCTCGTTTTTCGGCGATTCAATTCGCTTCACTCGTTTTTCCCCCAATGTTTCGCAATAAATTCATCACGTCCAGATGCCGCTCGGTCTTCCTTATAATGTTTTGGATTTTTCTTATGGTAGTTTTGATGATAGTCTTCTGCTGGATAAAACGTTGTCGCCGGTAAAATTTCTGTCACGATCGGCTTGGAAAAACGACCGCTTTCTTCTAATTGTTTTTTCGATTGCTCCGCTAATGTTTTTTGTCTTTCGTTATGATAAAAAATCGCTGTTCGATATTGTGGACCACGGTCGTGAAATTGTCCACCGTCATCCGTTGGATCAATTTGACACCAATACAACTCTAACAATTTTTCATACGGAAATACATCGGGATCAAACGTAATTTGTACCGCTTCATAATGTCCTGTCGTTCCTGTTTTCACTTGTTCATACGTCGGATGTTCCACATGACCGCCTGTGTATCCGGAAACAATGCCATAAATGCCGTCAAGTTCTTCAAACGGAGTGACCATGCACCAAAAACATCCGCCCGCAAATGTTGCTTTTTCCATTTCCCTCTCTCCTCTTTCATGAATAGTAATTATCATTATAGCAAAAACTACTTACGCAATACATAAAGAATGGAGTGAAAACAATGGACTTTAATTTACGCGGTGCCGTCATGGCAAACGTCGCAAACAGCTCAAAAGACCAGCTTGAACATACGATCGTTGATGCGATTCAACAAGGTGAAGAAAAATATTTACCTGGTCTTGGCGTTTTATTTGAAGCGTTATGGAATCATGCAACAGATGAACAAAAACAATCAATGCTTGAAACATTAGAAGAAGCCGTAAAAAAATAGCCTTCGCGTTGAAGGCTATTTTCACATTGTCGCCCCTATTCACGTGACACCCGAAATGCATATTTTGTCGTCGATGAATACACTTCTCCTGCTCGCAAAATGCAAGACGGAAAATTTGAATGATGTACCGCATCTGGTAACGCTTGTGTTTCTAAACAAATGCCTAAATATTTTCTCGACAGTACACCGTTCATCTTTTCTCCATTAGGAAGATGATTTCCCGTGTATACTACAACCCCTGGTTCGTCTGTTTCCACTACTAATGTCCGTCCGCTTTTCGGGTCGAACAAGACGATTTCTTTTTCATAATGAGCATTTAACACAAATGGATGATCATATCCTTGCCCGACTAAGACAATTTGCGGATCTGTTGAATCGATGACTTCTTTTAGCGTTTTCCCTTGACGCAAATCAAAAGGTGTACCCGCCACATCTTTTATTTCCCCAGTCGGGATAAATTCGTGATCTAATGGTAAAAATCGATCACTTTTTATTTTCAATTCATGTTGCAAAATATCTCTCTGTGCGTTACCGCTTAAATTAAAGTACGTATGATTTGTTAATGTAAGCGGAGTGTCTTGATCTGAAATGGCATAGTAAGAAATGATGAGCTCATTTTGATTATTTAACGTATATGTGACTTGTACATCAACATTTCCCGGATATCCTTCTTCTCCATCAACACTTCGATGTAAAAAACGTACACTGACTTCTTCTTTTTTTGAGAATCCTGCTGCTTGCCAAATAACATGATGAAAGCCTTTCTCTCCACCGTGCAGATGGTTTCTATTTTCATTTGCATATAACTTGTATGTTTTCCCGTTTAACTCAAAACAACTATTTTTTATTCTTCCAGCTACTCTCCCAATGACAGCTCCCAAGTATGGACGGTTTGTCAAATAAGAAGAAAAGTCATCAAATGCTAAAACGACATTTTCATAGTTTCCATTTTTATCAGGAACAAGTATGCTTGTAATCATACAACCGTAGTTTAAACAAGTGATTTCCATTCCATGATCATTTGCAAGCGTAAATGCGATGATCGGGTGACCGTTGATTTCCGTTCGTTGTTCTTGTACAAGCTTCATGCGCTTTTTCTCCTTTTCGTTCATATCATAAAAGAAATAGCCTTCGCCAAAGCGGAAGCTATTTCTTTACTGTGTAGATACAACTACTTTCCCTCACAACAAGTTTTGTTGGAACAACAATTTTTTTCGGTATTTCTCTTTTCGTTTGAATTTGTTCAACAAGCAATTCAACGGCCGTCTCGCCCATAAATTCCGTATAAACTTGCACAGTCGATAACGGTGGTTGAACAAATTTCGATGTAGGAAGATCGTTAAAGCCTACGATGGCCACTTCATTTGGCACATCAATTCCAGCTTCATGTAGCGCCCGCAACGCTCCAATCGCCATCGAATCGCTTGCGATAAAAAACGCAGTTGGACGATTTGGTAGCTGAAGTGCTTGTTTCATTAACATATATCCATCTTCAGCAATAAAACGTCCGGTGAATACATACTCTGGAATGAACATGCCGCGCAAATATAAATATTCATAAAATGTACGTTCACGCTCATCTTGAACTAGTTGACCATCACCAACATATTCGCGCCCCCCAATATAACCGATATGCTTATGACCGAGATCCATCAAATATTGAAGAACACGAACAGTTGCTTTCCGAAAATCAACAACGACAGAATCAAAGCGATCTTCATCGGGAGAGTAGTCAACAAAAACAATATGTTTTGTGACTGACATGAATAAGTCAATATTTTGTTTCCCAAACTTCCCAACAGCAATAATTCCATCTAAGCCTGTTAACCATTCTGATTCATACGAACCATCTTTCTTAAACAACTTGACGAGCTCAATTTGGCGATGAAAACATTCCTTTTCTACACCGAGACGGATTGCCATATAATATGGATCGTCAAGCTCTTGAGATTCCGAGTACCAGTTGACAACGCCAAAACGAAGCCGTTCTTTCGCGCTCATTTGATTGCGTTCCCTAGGCGTTTTATAGTTAAGCTCTTGGGCAATTTCAAAAATGCGCTTTCTCGTTTCGTCCGATACAGATAACGTCATATCATAATTTAATACACGCGATACAGTGGCAACGGACACCCCTGCCTTCTCTGCGATTTCTTTCAATGTAGCCATTGATGCAACCCCTTTATTATGCTAAATTTTAACGATTTGACTATCATACGGTTTGAGGGTCAAATCGCGAAACCGTTTTTCTTGATCTGTATGGTTTAAGATGAACATGTACTCACCATCATCACATACACGTCGATACACTTCAATACCTTCGTCGCTTTCTACATGCCATATGTGATGTTTTTGCACAATTTCCTTTGCAAGGTCATTCAGCACATCGTCATCTATGCCCCCACCAATATAATAAACGTTCCCATCACCATATTCATTTTCAGTTATCGCGGCGAGCGGATAAAATTTTTTTATGAAGTCGATCTGTTTCTCAAAATTCTTTTGTCGATCCGGATTGCCTTTT
>NZ_JAPSMC010000041.1 GCF_026847645.1 Anoxybacillus sp. J5B_2022 | reverse complement strand
TAAAAAAACGCCCCCAACGGAGCGTTTTTATAATCGAGTCGATAAGTCATAAATATCGCCATTGCGTTTTTTGACGATCGGATGGAGCGGAAAATGCACGTAATCTTTAAAACCAATGACTTCCGCCAGTTCATGGTTTGGCAGCTGAATCCATTCGCCGACTTTATAGACGCGCGATTTGTCGATAAAAATGCGCAAAATGTTCGGGTCGATTTTTTTGCCGCTTTGCTTCCACACTTCTTCGACCGCTTCAAACGATAGTCGGCTCTCTTCTTTTACATAACCGCCTACTAACTCATCGTAAAGCTGCGCAAGCGCAATAATGCGGCCAAATAAGTGAATGTGTTCTTTTTGTTTTTGGCTCGGAAGCCCTGTGCCGGCATACTCTTCATGATGGTCGAGAATACCGAAAATAATGTTTTTTCGTCGGCAGTGCGGGGAAGCCGCAATCATTTCCACCGCTAAGCGCAAATGATCTTTGATTAGCTCTTCATCGCGTTTACCGCTATTTAAATAATGAATAAACTGCTCTTTTGGCACTCCTGTAAACCCGATATCGGCAAACAGCGTCGCCAATGCTAAATCAAGCAGCTCTTCATCGCTTAATTCGAGCGCCGTACCAATCATAACGGAAAGACACATCGTATTGACGCTATGAACGGCAAGTACGTCGTGGTATTGGTACATTCGCTGGAAAAGCGATAAAATCGTTTCATCGCTGGCAATTACACGGTTTAGTTGCTCATTGAGCTGTTTCATTCGTTTTAGCATACGCGGCGAATCAAATGTTTGGATACACACGTTCCACATCGGCATAAATACGTTTGGGTGAATCGCTTGGAAGAAACGGTCTTGCTTTTCATCGGTGACACGTGCTCGTTTGGCAAGCTGTTCATCGTACATTTCCATCGAAAGCGGAAGATTAGTATATCGCTGATGAATCGTCAAAAGATGGCGAAATTGTTCGTAAGCTTCTTCCCCATGTTCTTCTTTCCACTGGTGAAATGGCTGTAATTTCTCTTCCGATTCTACAACAAGCAGCGGATAGTCCGCAGGAAAATGTTTACGCAAATGCCCGATAACAGATTCTGTCATCCGCTTGTATTTGCGGACAAACAACAATCCGTCCGGCCGATAAATCGGATGTAATACGATATCGTTCATGCGCAACTCACGTACTGTTTTTACTTGGTATACAGCGTCCATATCCGTTAGCCCCTTCAACAACCCATTTGCCATTTATTATAGCGGATGGACGCTTGAAAGAAAACTACGTCATCCCTTGTTGGGTCATATAGCGCACAATCGCTTGTTGCCTTTGTTCGTACGCTTCTTCTTTTTCAAGAATGTGTGAAAGCATTTCGACCGCTTCTAAAATATAAGTTCCTTTGTTGAGCATAATGCATTGAGCCGTTTGTCCTAACGATACATCGGAAATTTCCGCACGCGCCGGCAGCCCTTTTTTCGCTAAGCTCTCTAGCACTTGTGTCGCCCAAATGACAGGAATATGCGCGGCACGGCACATTGCTAAAATTTCTTGCTGGACAATCGACATATGTTCAAATCCTACTTCAATCGCCAAGTCGCCTCTCGCAATCATGACGGCGAATGAGGACAGCTTCAGCCCTTCCAATAAAATGCGAGCTAAGTTATGCAAGGCAGCGCGCGTTTCGATTTTTGCGACGACCGTGATATGCGGCGCGCCGTACTCTATTAGCAAGTCGTGAATGTTCGCCACATCTTTTGGGGTATGGACGAACGAGAGCCCGATCATATCGGCATGTTGGCAAATAAATGGGATGTACTTTCGATCTTCATCCGGCATGGAAGATACATTTAAGTGAAGGAAAGAATCAGGAAGATTAACGCCTGCTCCTTCTTTTAACATTCGTTGTTTTTTTCCAGTCGAAACCACTTTCGCTTCCACGTACTTGTCTGTCACTTGTTGAATTATCGCAAAAATTTTCCCGTCATCGATATACAGCCGGTGTCCGACGCGGACGTTACGAAACGCTTTCGGCAACGTCGTCGTCATTTTTACCGCATCAGCAGGCGCGGCGTCTAAGTGAGTTTCTTTGAAATAAATTTTGAGCGAAGTTCCTTGTTGAACAGGAATTTTCATTGGGATTGGCATCACCGAACGCACAAATAGACGATGACAAAAATGAGTGAGAACAGTCTGTGCTTGTAAATAAGCGCTTTTCTTCAACATTACTTTTGCACACGTTGGACTAATTGTTTCGACGACTTGTAGCACTCTGCGCCGCCCACGCATATCTTGGAATGACAAGTTGTCTCCAACTGTCAACACGATTTCTTCTTTTGCAGTTGCTTCGATAACGAACGCTAACCGTCGGTCATCCACCTGTGGCGGCTTACCGATGGAGAGAAGACCGGTGAGCGGTGCTTCTGTTTTTTTGACTGCCAGTTTCAGCGGATGTTCTTCACCAACTAGTCGTTTTACACGAATTTTCGGGCCGGGTAAATCCATATAAATGCGGCAACGCTTTTCTCCATACCCGTGTTGCCGCAGCCGTTCTTCCGCTTGGCGAACGCAGTCAATCATTTTTGTCCAGACAGCGGGGGTATAGTACGCGCAATTAATGCGGGCAATGTCCATGCCACGCAGCAGTAGTTCTTCCATTTTTTCCTGTTCGTGAACGATTTGTTCATCTAATGTCACCATAATACGTGTGCACCTTCCGTCCCGTGCATTACCTAGCGCAATGGTTGCCCGCTCCTCGAGCAACTGCTCCGCTTGGCGATGGGTGATGGTATTCGCTACCGTCGGTGAAGCGTGCATCCACTGCAATAAAAGCGCTAGGCGCGAAAGCACGTGCGACTCGTATCCAAAAAGCGACAACCCTTTTTCTTCTAATGCGCGGACGAGCGATTCGGAAATCGTCTCTTTTGCGTATAAATAAGCGAGTAAGTTGTCACGGCTTGCTTCACAGGCAAGCGGAAATTGCTTGCTTTTGTTCATCGTGCGCTCGAGGATTGCTTCATATGTGTAAGTTAACGTTTCTTTTAGCTGATTATCGAACCCGTCCACTATTCTTCACCCCAGTTCGTGAAGTAGAAAAAAGATGGTTATATATATTCTTCGTAAATAAAGAAAATGAGTAAATGTCAGTTTGTTGACAGTGTCAATATTTTAGGAAACACTCTATCTTTTCCGTATTATTTTTTTTACTGTAGTTGAGCAATTTTTGTTACAATAATTACCACTTAAAAAGAGACAAACAGGGTACCCCTTATGCCACATGAAGCTGTTTTTTCACGGTATCAATGGGAATATTTTGTTTTGCTGCACGGTAAATGAACTCCACGAGGCTATGTCCTTTTCTCTTGCGCAGGAGATCGAGCCCATCCGAAACATCACTGTTCGACTCGAACATGCTGTACACATACGCAAGTTGCACTAAGATCCAATACCGTTTCACCGCCCGACGCCCGCGAACGCGGTATCCATCGAGTTTCAGTTGGTCTTTCGCTTGACGGAAAAAACATTCGATCGACCAACGCTCGGCATAGTAGCGCAAGATGTCTTCGTCGCTTTAGTTCTCGATCGGTGCTCAAGACGCAGTGAAGATGTTCGGGTGTCATTGGTTGATCGGATGCCCAAGCGAGCAGCACCACCGCATGATCGAGACCGTTGAGCGCTCCTTGGTAACGATAGACGCGATAACGTTCTTCTCCCACCGTGACGAGGTGAGTGTCTTTCGGTTCGATGTAGTGGGCAAACTGCTTCGCTTGGATGGCAATGCCTTTCGGGTAGAGAATTCGGTTCGTCTTGAGCATCGCGATGACGTGAAATCCTTTTTTCAGACAAGCTTCCACGAGCGCTTTCGATGGATACCACGAATCCATCAGCACATAAACGGGACGGCGTACATCCAAAGAAGAAAGCATCTCGATCGCGAGTTCCCCCTTGCTTTTCCCAGTCGCCTTGTCGTAGAGGCGGAACGCAAAGGGAAAACTTGGGGCATCGTATGAACCATGAGCCAAACGAGAGAATGGTCCCAGATCGACTTTTTCTCTGTGTGAGAATAGTGCCAATCACACCCTTGAATGGCGTGCGTTGCCCGTGACGAAGGCTTGGTTTTTTGGCAAATCGTATCATCGATCGAAACAAACAGGGGTTGATTCTCCTGTTTGGCGATGCGTTCAACACGACGAAGCATCCACTGCTGGAGTTTATGAAGCAGCGCCTCTTCCTCCCAAGGGCTTTTCGTGAAAAAATGGCTCAGTGTCGTGCGGTGGTTCGGATGAAAGCTCCCATGATGAAGATCGGTCAATGTTCCCCAAAAGCCCTTTGTGATCATCGCATCGACGATATGAACGAGATGCTTCAGGACAGGTTTTGAAAAATAAAGTGCCAACCCCAACATCGTCAAAAACTTGTGGATTCCTTGGTGATGTGCTAATCTATTCATGAGACATGAACCTCCTTGTGAATGGTTTTGGCACATCTATTCTAACCAAGGAATCGGGTTCATGTCTTCTTTTTTGTTTGGTTGTAAATTTATGTTAGCGAATTTGCTCATCTACAGTAATAAATTAATTCAAAAAAACATCCATGAGCAAGTTTGGCTCACCACCCACGCATGAAAATAACCGCTCATGGATCCGTTATTTTCACAGAAAAAAAAGCGATTCACCCCCATGCCTAAAGGCAGGGGCTTTCTCTCTATCTTCCGTAAATACAGAAAATGAGTAAAGAACATGTTGTTGACATTGGCAATAGTTGAAGAAACACTCTATCTTTTTAGTATCATTTTTTTTATAATTTTTTTAATGAAATATTATTTTTAACTACGTGGAAGTGAGGCGCCATGGTTCAATCTGTCTTATCTAATATTTGCATCTTACTGCTCGTTCATTTGTGTATTCAAACGATTTATTTTCGAAGAAGCGACTGGGCTTTTCTTACTCCCAAAAGAGTAAAATGGCTTCATATTTTATTTGTATCGTTCGGCACAGTCGCGATGTTTTATACACCAATTTTCCTCGGCGACTATCGCTTTGATTTGCGCACGATTCCTGTTGCGTTTTTGGCATTGCTGCAAGGACCTAGCTATGCGATTCCTGCGCTAGTGATTGCTTCTGGCTGGCGCTGGGCGTTAGGAGGAAGCGGCGTTGTGCCAGGCATTGTGTTTGGGCTTGTCTTACCGACTAGTTTAGCGCTATTTTTTCATCGTTTGAGCGCCATCAAACGTTTTTCGTATGCGCATATGTTTTTGGCGTTTTCTGCTTTTTGGCTTTTATCCGATTTACCGATCGTTTTTCTTGTCCCTGAGGGATGGGAAGCGTTTAAACAAATCGCACCAATCCGCTTTTTTTCGTTTCATCTTGGGGCAGCGTTATTGTTCTTTTTCGTTCGATTAGCCATTCACCACGTTCAATTAGTCCAAAAATTACGTTTCTATGCCGACCATGACCCGCTCACGCATTTATACAATATGCGAAAATTTGTGGAAGTCGTGAACGAGCAGCGGACACCTCGGTATCTTGCAATGATTGATGTCGACTTTTTTAAACATGTGAACGATACGTACGGACACCAAAATGGGGATGAAGTGTTGAAAACGCTGGCGCAAATGATTCGAACGTTCGCCCCAGACCGCATGGTCGCTGGGCGGTATGGCGGAGAAGAGTTTATTGCTTGTCTTTCGGTAGAAAAAGAGGCAGAAGCAGTGGAGCTGCTCAATCGCTTGCGAACCGCGATTGAACGGCGCACTTTTTTTACGATTGACGGCCAGCCGCTCCCTCCCATCACCGTATCGATTGGCGTCGCTCCATTCAACTGCAGCAACCGCATCGAAAAAGCAATCGAACAAGCGGATCAATACTTATACATCGCTAAACAAACGGGGAGAAATAAAGTGGTGTGGGGAGAAGTTGCTGATCAACTCAAATAAAAGGAACTAACCACTTCACCAAACCAAGCGGTAGTTCCTTTATGTTAATAGAAAAAAATGATACCACTTATCATTTCACTAGTTTATGCTTCGACAGAGAGGGCTACTTTGTATGAGAACATCTCGTTTCCAAGCACAAAATCAAGGCGATCTCGATCTCTTTGTTCATGCGCTTTGCGAAACGCCTCGCTTTTCGTCCAAGCAATAAAAGAATCTTTATTTTCCCATGTAGTGCACACACGCACTTCGTCATGGTCTTCAAGCCCCTCTGTTACGAGTAATTCTAAACGAATAAACCCCGGTGATTGTTCAATGCCTTTCCTTTCTTTAAACCGCTCGACTAGTTGCGCAGCATATCCTTTTTTTACGCGAATCGCATTTGTTACTACATACACAGTTATCCCTCCATTTCAGATGTTAGGTTATTGCTTAACTACAGTAAACGCATCTGCGCTGATTTTTTGTCCTTTATATGCAACAGCGTACACGATAGACTGGTCTTCAGCAGCTGATGTTACTAACGGAACAGTAATAGTAGCGACTATTTTATCCTCGCTCAACGCAACATTTAACGGGGTTACTTCTGTTTCCGTGCCACCGTTAATTGTCATCGTAATTTTTATATCATCAACACGAAGAGAGGCAACAGGAATATCAAAGTATAACGTAATCGTTCCATTGTTTGCTTCGACAAAATCTAATCCTGCCACTGGCGGAGCAATTAATTCATTGTATACTTCTAGTAAATCGTTATATTCTTTCGTCAAATCCGTTTTAAACACATTAGAAAGTTTATTCAATAGCGGACGAATGATATCTAACGCTTTTTTCGCCTCTGCTAGTTTCCCTTCCTCTAATGCACCTGTAGCTTGAGACAATTGCTTATTCACTAAAACATCGTTCGCATATTGGCTATATAGCGTTTTATTGCTATTCAATTGTTGTAAAAAAACTTTTCGAACGTGTGAGCCATATACGTTGCTATACAACTTTACCTGTTTCTCTGTTAAGTAACCACCTAGCTTCTCATAAGCGCTTTGCAACGCATCTATATCTTCATTTGCGATCGCTTCTTGTACTGCTGTTTTCGCTTTTTCGGATGATTCCCACGCGTTGTAAGCATTCATATATGGAACGACGCGTTCTATAATATATACTTTATAAGCATAGTCCAGCTCTTTTAAATATTTCGCTTTCATTTTCCCACCGGATTTTTTGACTACTTTTTTAGCGTTCGTATAAAGCGTATTCGCTTTACTATATTCAGCCATAACGGCCGACTTACTTGGAAGTTTTCCTGTTTTCGCCACTGCATTAACATACGTTGTATAGGCTGTTTGCATTTGCCTTTTTGCATCATTGACGACTCTTGCTACATTTGTTGCTGCTTCAGTCGGTTGCACAGAAAGCAAAACAGCGAAAACCATTAGACACAACATTGCCAGCTTCATTCCTCTTTTCCAGTTCATAAAGTAGCGATTCTCCCTTCACTCTTATATTTTTCCGCCACTTCGGGGCTCGACAACAACATGCGTAAACTGCGTTCCTTGCATATTAACCTCAAACGCTTCGCCAAATCCCACCACATAACGCCCTGCTATAGGGGTAAGTTTAAATAAATACATATCAATCGTTCGCAACAATCTCATTAGCGCAGAACCGTAAATATGTTCGAATTTCGCAAAAATGGCATCTTGCCCATCGTTTCCGACACATTCAGAAGTGCATGTAAAGCGAACACGCTCTCTTGCAAATAGATTAGGAGATTCTTTTTCATCCGCAAGCATCATCACCGAAATATGGCTATTGTCTTCGATATAGCGAAAATGCTCTGAAATTTTGCTAATAAAGATATAGAAGTGGCCTTCATGAATCACAAAAGGAGCATAGCTAATAAATGGGTCGCCGTTTTCATCCACTGTACTAATAACCATCGTTTTACATTGATTCAAAAATTGCATATATCGCTCCCTTTTGCATTCGAGGTTAGGCTGTTTTTGCATAGTTGTCCTCCTCGTACATAATTCCTCTTTTTCCCCTATGAAGAAACAACGAAATCTTGTTTTTTTCTAATTGGGACGAAAAAAGGTTTATGCCTGTCATAATAAATTTCCACATCAATATCAAAAATTTCTTGAAACATTGCTTTGCAAATAACTTTTTTCGTATCGCCATCGTAACGAATATGCCCATCTTTTAGAGCGACAATCCTATCGCTGTATTGAGCTGCTTGATTAATATCGTGAAGCACCATCACAATCGTCATCCCGAATTGTTCATTTAACATTCGAACAAGTTCCATTACTTCTAATTGATGGGCAATGTCTAAGTAAGTCGTCGGTTCGTCCAGCAACAATATGTCCGGCCGCTGGGCAATCGCCATTGCAATCCACGCTCTTTGTCGCTCTCCACCCGATAACGACTGTAAAAATCGATACTCATACGCTTGTAAATTTGTTACTTCTAGCGCCCATTGAATGATTCGCTCGTCTTCGCCATCTAGCGATTGAAACCACCTTTTATGAGGGTTTCTTCCAAACTCCACTAATTCTCTTACCGTAATGTCGATTGTATGGTTTTGAATTTGCGGAAGCATCGCTAACTTTTGAGCGAGAGCTTTTCGACCTAGCGTTTGGATTTCCTTGCCGTCTAATAAAACCATCCCGACCATCGGTTGGAGAAGATGAGAGATGATGCGAAGTAGCGTCGATTTGCCAGAACCATTCGGACCAATCAAACTAACAATTTCCCCTTTTTTAATTTCCAAATGGATTTCTTCAAGAGCAAAAGACTCTGAGTGCCTATAGGAAAGATCACTAACTAAAAGCACGTACTTTCCCCCTCTTGTGGAGAATATATAAAAAGAATGGCCCGCCTAGAAAAGAAAGCAATAAGCCAACTGGCAGTTCAATCGGGTCAAACCAGCTACGGGCAATCGTATCTGCCAACACAAGAAACATTCCGCCGCCTAACGCAGACAGTGGCAAAACAAAACGATCATCATGGCCAACAATCATTCGCAATATATGGGGAATCACAAGCCCTATGAACCCTATTAATCCAGACACACTCACGGCAATACCAGCTAACAATGTGCTGACTACAATTAAGAAAAAGCGCGATCGTTCTACATGATGACCTAATAATTTGGCCACGTCATCCCCTAAATGGAGAATCCGAATATGTTTAATCGCAAAAAGAGATAAAATTAACGCTGGAATCCCATAGATTAATAATAATTTCGCTTGATCCATTGTTGCACCGTCAATAACCCCTGCCATCCATGGGAGCACTGCTTGCACTCGGTCGCTATAAAGCAGCATAATCGCACTCATGCTGGCGCCGATGACGGCATTGACGGCTACTCCGACTAAAATAATTCGCTCAACAGAAGCTCCCCCTTGCCATGCCAGCGCATAAATCAGCATCGCAGTCAAAAAACCACCGATAAATGCAGCGATCGGTAATAGCAAAATATATTTTGGCAACAAAATCGTAATAATGACCGCCATTAAAGCAGCGCCTGAAGACACACCGATGATTCCTGGATCTGCCAGTGGGTTTTTCATTACTCCTTGCATAATCGTTCCAGAAACAGCTAAACACATCCCCACTATGATTCCGACTATCGTCCGCGGCAGGCGCAAATCCCATACAATCGTATGGAGCATGGAATCTTTTGCTCCTGATAATCCTTCCCACACTTCCTGAAGACTTAGTTTCACACTACCAGTAATGATAGAATATAAAGAAATAAGTACAATCGCGACGAGTAAAAAAACGAACGTACCTATTCTCCTTTTTTTATAAGGATGTTCTTTTTCCGCCACTATAGCATGTTGTTTGTTAAGAGGCATTTCCGCCATCTTTTGAACCCCTCTTACTTATTTATTTAGCTTTGCTTTTACTTTTAATAATTCTTTATTCATGTAATCTAATGCATCCCCGATTTTCGCTCCAGGACTTGCTGCGAATAATTCGCTTGGCAAAAAGACAACGCTTTTATTTTTTACCGCTTTCAAGTTCCGCCAAGAACTTGTAGACATGAGTTTAATCATTGCTTTTTTTGTTTCTGCTGGATTAGCATGCGTAATAATGAAAATAACATCCGGATTGCTTGTAATAATCCGTTCCGTGCTTAAATTTGCATACCCAGGAAAATCTTTAATTTGCGAAAAACTCGCAGCAATATTTTCACCGCCAGCTTTCTTCAATACATCCCCAGAAAAAGAAGTTGGCAACGCTACTAATGAACTTGAACCAGAGCCAAACAAAATGACGGCACGTACTTTTGTTTTCACTTTGCTATATTTTTTTACTTTGCTATCAATTTTTCCAATTAATACTTTCGCTTTCTGTGCTTTATCAAACAATTTCCCTAACAAAGAAATTGAGGATTTAATATCATCAATTGAACTTCCAGATGTGATAATGACTTTCAATCCCAATGATTGCGCTTTTTCAATATGTGCTTGGAAAGCTGTACCCGCGATGACAACATCCGGTTTAACACTCACAATTTTTTCGAAATTTGGCTGATGGATATTCCCTACTTGTGGAATATCTTTCAAGTTTGAGTCGACAGGAGCCATAGAGGTCGGTCTCCCAACAATCGTTACCCCTAATGCTTGAAGTGTGTTTAAATCCCCAGGGCTTAGGACGACAACTCGCTTAGGTGTTTTATCAAATGTCACCGTCCTCCCTGCTAAATCTTTTACTGTAAGCCCTTTTCCAGCTGCTTCGGTTGGAACGCTAGAAAACGCAAATAAGCCAACCAACAAGCATAGTGATAATACCCATGAGAATAATTTTTGCATGCCCACATCTCCTTCCTAATGATTCTCATTATCATTTACGTTAAAAATGATAAATGATAATGAGAATCCTTGTCAATTATTTTTTTACCATTCAGTGATAAAATAAGAATACGCGAAGCGCCCGCCTATTGGTGAAGAGCGCACAAACCCCACAGAGAAAGTTCAGTCGCCATCAGAAAGAGCAAAGCGCATCACACCGATGATTTCTAGAGCTAGACAGCTTCTTACCTAATCGCAAAACTTTATCCTTTCTTACCTTTTAAAAACAAAAAACGCTAGGATTAGTCACCTAGCGTTTTCATTCAATACATATGGAGACGGTGGGAGTCGAACCCACGTCCAGAGATATCGCCACTTAAGCGTCTACGAGCGTAGTCGGTATATTTTACTTTCGCCGCTTCTTCCGCCTACCGACAGGCCTCCGAGCAGCTAGTCTGATTCATCTCTTCCCTCGTCCTCAGACGGCGGACTTGGGCGTAGCCCACTTGTTATGAACCCCTAGGCCGCCACATGGGCGATGGCGGTAGGAGCTAGCCGCATTAATTAAGCAGCTAAAGCGTAGTTTTCTTTGCCAGTTATCTTTAAGTGACGTTTTGACGAGGACGATCCCCTCGGCCCGCAGCTTAAGCTCGATCTACCCCTGTCGAATCCGTAACGTCCCCGTAAAGAAACGTACGAAATAGCTTAAGCTTCTACAACTGGCTGACGCTTTTTATTATATCACATTTCATGTGCTTTGCAATTGTAACATACTGGGTTTATTTCTGCCGTTCGCGGAAAGCGCGTTCGACTTCACGCTGCGCTTCTTTCTTTTTCATATCTTCGCGCTTGTCGTACTTTTTCTTCCCTTTTCCGACTCCTAGCAACAATTTCGCAAAACCGTCTTTAATGTATAGCTTGAGCGGCACGAGCGTATAGCCTTGTTCTTTTGTATAGCCGATGAGCTTGCTAATTTCGCGGCGATGAAGCAATAATTTGCGCGTCCGCAACGGATCGTGGTTGTAACGGTTGCCTTGTTCGTACGGACTAATATGCATATTATGTAAAAACACTTCACCTTTTTCCACTTTCGCAAATGAATCTTTTAAGTTCACTTTGCCTGCGCGAATCGACTTAATTTCCGTACCTTGGAGAACGAGACCAGCTTCGTACGTTTCTTCGATAAAATAATCATGATGCGCTTTTTTATTTTGGGCAATGACTTTCCCTTCCCCTTTTGGCATACGTTTCCCTCCCTTCCGACAAGCAATATTTTAACAAAAATGAGAGGAAAGGAAAAGCCTCATCGGTGGAGGCTTTCCTTATCGTTTTTTCTTTTTCTTCTTTTTCATTTTTGGAATATCTTCGTAAAACTTTTGCTTTTTTTTCTCTTTTTTCGCTGCCCCTTTTTCGTCGCTTTTTTTCTTTTTCCGCTTTCCTTCAATAACGACAGGCGCCGCTTTTGGCTGTTTGTTTCTCCGTCCTTTCATGCCAACAATTTCAAAGTCGACGATGCGTTCCTCTTTATTGACGTTAATGACGCGCACCGTAATTTCGTCACCGATGCGATATACTTTCCCCGTTCGCTCACCGATCATCGCGTAATGCTGTTCATCGTAATGATAGTAATCGTCCGTTAAATAGCTAACGTGCACGAGCCCTTCGACCGTATTTGGCAGTTCAACAAACAGCCCGAAATTCGTCACCGAACTAATAATGCCGTCAAATTCCATGCCGATTTTATCTTCCATAAATTCGGTTTTCTTCAAGTCATCTGTCTCGCGCTCTGCCTCGACCGCACGGCGTTCCATATTCGACGTATGTTCCGCAATTTCTGGAAGCTTTTCCGCCCATTTTTGTTGCGTTTGTTCATCGATTTGTCCGTTAATTAAGTATGTGCGAATAAGGCGATGGACGATTAAGTCTGGATAGCGACGAATCGGCGACGTGAAATGTGTATAAAATTCGGTTGATAATCCGTAGTGCCCGAGGCTTTCGGCGTCGTAACGAGCTTGTTTCATCGACCGAAGCATAACAGTCGATACGACCATTTCTTCCGGCTCACCACGTACCGCCTCTAGCACTTCTTGCAAGGCGCGCGGGTGAATTTGATTTCCCGTTCCTTTGACAATATAGCCGAAGTTCGTAATAAATTCTAAAAACCGCTGTAATTTTTCCGGTTTTGGGTCTTCATGCACACGATAAATAAACGGCACGTTCATCCAATGGAAATGTTCTGCAATCGTTTCGTTCGCTGCTAGCATAAACTCTTCAATTAATCGTTCGGCAACAGAACGTTCACGCAACACGACGTCATACGGTTTTCCATTTTCATCAACGAGTACTTTCGCTTCTTTAAAGTCAAAATCAATGGCACCACGCTTCATGCGTTTGTTGCGTAAAATATCGGCTAACTCTGCCATTACCTCAAACATCGGCACAAGCGGGGCATATTTTTCTCGTAGTGCCTCATCGTGATCAACGAGAATGCGGTTGACATCGGAATACGTCATTCGTTCGGTCGTGCGAATGACGCTTTGGAAAATTTCATGACTGACCACTTCGCCACGATCGTTAATTTCCATTTCGCACGATAACGTTAACCGATCGACTTTCGGGTTGAGCGAGCAAATACCGTTTGATAACCGGTGCGGAATCATCGGAATGACGCGGTCGACTAAATAAACGCTCGTTCCGCGTTCGTATGCTTCGCGATCAATTGGCGACCCTTCCGTCACATAATGGCTGACATCGGCAATATGAACGCCAAGCTTATAGTTTCCGTTTGCTAATTTCGTCACTGTTACGGCATCGTCTAAATCTTTTGCGTCTTCACCATCGATCGTGACAATCATTTCATTGCGCAAATCACGCCGTCCTTGCAAATCTTCTTCAGAAATCGTGTCCGGAATGCTGTTCGCATGGGCAATGACGTCTTCCGGAAATTGCAACGGCAATCCATGTTTATGGATAATCGATAAAATATCAACCCCAGGGTCGTTTTTATGCCCTAAAATTTTAATGACTTCTCCTTCGGCACTAATCCGTCCTTCTGGATACGTCGTTAAACGAACGACAACTTTATGCCCTTCGACCGCACCGTTTGCGGCATGTTTTGGAATAAAAATGTCGTTGACGATTTTTTTATCGTCTGGAATAACAAAACCGAAGTTTTTGCTTTCCGTATATGTTCCGACGATTTCCGTTACGCCGCGCTCAATAATGCGGACGATCGTTCCTTCTTTGCGGGCGCCTGTCGGGTACGCGTTAATACGTACAAGCACCGTATCACCATGCATCGCATTCTTCAATTCCGACGGCGGAATGAAAATGTCATCAAGCGTCGGATCTTCTGGAATGACAAACGCAAACCCTTTCGCATGCCCTGTTACTTTGCCGCGAATTAAGTTCATTTTCTCCGGCAGTCCATACCGATTGCTTCTCGTCCGAACAATCAGTCCTTCTTCTTCTAACGCGACAAGTGTTTTGACAAGTTCTTTAAATTCGGCTGCGTCTGTAATATGAAACGCTTCTTCTAATTCTTGGACCGTAAGCGGTTTATACGCTTCGTCGCGCATAAACGCTAATAATTTTTCTTTCATTTTTCTTCCTCCTTTCGAGGATTACCAATCTAATGACTCCAAAAACGTGTAAATGTCGTCATGAAGCTTTTCTTTTTCTTTATCAAGCGTAATGACGTGTCCTGATTCCTCATACCACTTCATTTGTTTCACTGGAGACTCCACGCCGTTATAAATAATATTTGCACTATCTGGGTTAATCATGTCATCATGACGCGCTTGTACAACAAAAACAGGCGCATAAACGAAATCTAAATGATCTCGTACATCAGCGATGAGCTGTTGCAACGCTTTTAGCGTTGTCATCGGCGTTTTTGCAAACTCCGCCATTTCCCGCTCGATTTGTTCCTCATCTTTTCCTTCTCGCTTTTTATATTCGCGAGCGTACGCTAAAACTCCTTCATACATCGTCTGTTCGCTTTTAATATACATCGGCGCACACATCGGCACGATGCCGACAACAGGAACAGTATAGCCAAGTTTCAATGAAAACACACCGCCAAGCGATAAGCCAACAACAGCGATTTTTTCATGGTTTTGTTTTAAATATTCGTAAGCGTTCATCACATCTTGCCACCAGTCTTCCGGGCCGGTATGAACGAGCTCCTCTGGCGGCACGCCATGTCCTTTATAAATTGGAGCGTGGCACGTATATCCTTTTGATTGTAAAAAACGCCCAAGCATCCGCACATCCGCCGAATTTCCGGTAAATCCATGTAGCAGTAACACCGCCCGCTCACCAGCTTCAAACGTAAACGGTTGTGGGGGAATCATCTTCATCACTCATGTCTCCTTTCTTCCCAACAGAAAAGGCAGCCCTTTTCGAATGGACCGCCCTTTCCCCATATTTTACAATTGGAAATACGTCACCGCAATCGCTAATACGAAAAATAATACAGCTAAAACAACGGTAATTCGATGCAGTACAGCATCTAACCCGCGCGCTTTTTGCTTGCCGAACAATTGTTCAGCACCGCCTGTAATCGCGCCCGAAAGCCCTGCGCTTCGGCCGGATTGCAACAACACTACAACAATCATCGCAATCGATACAATCACTAATAACGTGACAAGCAACGCATGCATGTCCAACACCTCCACCCACGCACATCAATCACAATAGCTATATTTTAACATAATATCATCCATTTGTACAACGGACGAAAAGATACGGGATGAAACTTTAGTCATGCTGATTTTTCAAAAACAACAGACAAATAATAAAAAGCCACAGCAAGATCGCAAAATTTGTCGAAAAAATCTCGTTGCCCCCCCCCCCCGATTTTGTTTTACAATTCGAATGAAGAGAGGGGTGATACAAATGAACAGAAACCATTTTTTGAGTCCTTAAAAAATCTAAAATTTTAATTCTGTGAAGATAAATGGTTCATGAACGGTTATTTTCATGCTTGGGGGGCGAGAAAAACTTCCTCATGGGTGTTTTATATGGTAATTATTTCAACGATAATTACTCAGCTACAGTTTATTAGATAGTGAGGCAACAAAAAAATGCAAACAGAATTCACACCAAAGGAAAGTAAATGTTTTTTTATAATATTTTTATTACTTTTATTGTTAATTAATTTTTGTAAATATTTCCTTTTAATAACAAAAATACGTCAGTACGGTTCAACACTCGAAATTCTAAACACAATATTAATAATATTATTGTGGATAGTTCCCGTCTTCGTTTATATACGTGTCTTTTTAAAGTCTTCTGTATTCAAATTTATGAAGCTTAAAGACAAAATTCTAAAAAATATATTTACAGGGTTTTTACTATCCATTCTGCTTAGCTTATTATTGATTCTTTCCCATTACGACATCGTTTACAGAAAATTATCGTATCCCCTTCCTTGGTATATTTGGATAAATACTATTTTATTGTCTGCTTTATCGGAGGAAATTGTGTTTAGAGGACTCACCCTCCAAGTTTTAAAAAAATGGTGTTCTTTTTGGTGTGCAAATTTATTTACGTCCTGCTTGTTCTTACTGATCCATTTTCCACAATGGGTAAGTAGCGGAAACATTGTACATATTCTTATGTCTTGGACGCCCGTTTATGTTGTTGTTTTAAGTTTAATATTTGGTTTTGTATTTCATAAAACTAATTCATTATGGTCAGTAATTATTTTGCACTCTTTCCATAATTATTTTGCAATTTTAATTACTTTTAATTAGCAAAAGACTTGCAAATTCGAGAGGAGTAGAAAAGATGTTTAAATGGAAGAAGATAAAATTATATAAGTTGCAATAAAGAATTTCCGATTTTTCGTTTCCGTTTTCATCTAAATACAAACCGATATGATATAACGTGGTGAAGTGATCCGCTGGATGTAAAACAAAATTTCAACTTATATAGTTTGGTTAACCGCATTATTAATTCTATTATTACCAAACCATAGTTTAGCAGAACATATTAATTCTCAAATTGATAGCTCTTCACCAGAAACTCAAATTGATTCTAAACAAGAATTAGTGCAAGAAATTAAGGCAATCAACAGCAATCCGAATCAAATTCAAAACGAAGATGTTTATCAAGATTTAGTTAACAAAACAGATCCAACCGTCCTTGAAAGTTATGTAAATGACTTAAATGAAGAAATTATAAATGCAATAAATGAAGCTACGGAAAGTGTTACAATAGATACTAATGAGGAAACAACTTTTTCGAAGAAAATAGAGTTACCTGATAACGGATACGTAATTGTGGAACAATCTATAAATATTGAAGGTGAACCATTAGATGTAGTTCCGCTAGCTGCTGATTATTTTTATTTTTATAATACTAGTACATTTTATAGTGCAACAGTTTACATTCGCCATGTACTTTACCCTGACACAAAATTAGTTCTAAAAACTGGTTTTAAAGTTACTACAAAAGGTTTGACTGCAACATATGCTTCTGTTGCAGGAACATCTGCTTGGTTCCCAAATACTGTTGATGGATCAGCACAAATAACAGACAGTACAGCATATAAAGAGGGCTATGATATTAATGCACAAGGTGATTATAAATATGCAGCTATTGGAATAGGTGGATCAGGTGTTTTTAATTCCTACCATACCATTGTAAGTTCTATAAAACTTATAGATCTAAAATCAAATGGAGCGACAGTTAGAGTTTCTTTCCAACATCTCTATTAAAGGCGGGGGGTATCTATGGCTGAAACGACAACTTATTCATCTTTTATAACTGACTGGTTACCTATAACAATTGTTTCGGTAACTGTAGCCATTATCGTTTTAGTTGGTATTCTTGTATTTAGAGTATTAAAACAGAAATAACTATACTGTAGACATTGTAAACAAGTAAATTCATTAACAACAGGAGACATGTACCCGATTCCATTGAGCTCTTTTATGACGAAGCAAATCGAGTTTCCACTGGTGTTATCAAAAACAGCTTCATGTCTTTCAGTGAAGCCTTGGAACTACCCGACCCAAGGCTTTACTACTTTCAGAAGCTAGGACTGTGACGAATGTTCCTGCTTTCTTAACTTGTTGACTATGAGAAACACTCATTTGTCTAGTTGACATTTTATTTCATGTTCTAGTTCCTCAATTTCCAAATTCCATTTATCACGTGTACTATACAGTATTTCACATCATTAGCTTTGCATAAAAAGATTTTTGTTTTGTCAAGTAGCGGAAGACAAAAAAGGATGCAACAAATAAAAAAACTCCTTATAATTAGGAATGTTTCTGTTCCACAAAACACCTAATTACACGGATGTCTTTTCATGAATTGTACCACATTTCAAGCGCTTTGGAAAGAGCTCGATGGGCGTGTTTTTTCGAAACTAATCCCTATCTTCGACGTAGATAAATACATCAAAAAGCTGTCTGCGTATCGTTTTTTACAATTGTTGATTTTTGCGCAAATCAACGAAATCGACAGCTTGACAGCGATGGCGAAACACGTAAAAGACACGAAAGAGCTTCACACGGAACTGGAGTTTGATGCCATTAGTACGTCACAACTATCAAGGAAGTTAAAGCATCTCTCTCCATCGTTATTCGAGACGATTTTCCGTCATCTCGTGCAGGCGATGCAGCGTTATCGGATATGACGTTGAACATCATGCAAAAGCGTTCAAATGATAATAAGCATCCTACGGCGTACAAAGCAGGGCAAGCATTTGGACATGCCGTGGCAACAATCGCTGGCGTCATGGAAACGACAGGTTCCGTTGCCATTGGTACAGGCGGGGTGGTGTTGAACGCCACAGGAGTAGGAGCAGTCATTGGAACGCCTGCCACGGCAATTGCCGCTGTGGGGGTAGCTCATGGGGCAGGGCTTACCGCAGCAGGAGGAACAGGTTTTTCGAAAAGCGTAAAAGAATTGTATCAGCAAATGAGTCGAAGTGATGGAGTTTCTGGTGGGAGAGGTAAGAGAACGGAGAATGTTAACCAATCTGTCACCAAAAACTCTGGTAGGTCAGGAAAGCAAGCAAGACTTAAAGAGATAGCAAATGATGATAAAGTTTCATCAGCATTGCGTGGCGAGATTAAACGTGATATGAATGAAATAGCGGCAGGAAAGAGGAAAAATATAAGAGTACCCCAAGGGTATGAACTTGCCCATAGAAGGGGCTATGAAGCAAGAAACGGATATGGTTATGAGCACAGCGACTTACAAATGATTAAGAATCATAGAACTCAGCATAAGCATGATGGTTATGGAAAAAAGAAGAAAAATAATGGAGAGTGATGGGATGATTAACAAGGAACTTGAAGCTGTTATAAAACTACCTGCTAATAAAAGATATGAGTACTTTATCAAGAAAGTTGTTGACTTCGAAGAGGTTTGGGGGCTGTATCATGACGGTTGGGCAATATCTCAAGACGATACAGGGAAAATGTTAATGCCGTTTTGGCCAAAAAAAGAATTTGCAGAACTTTGTTCCATTGAGGAGTGGTCCGATTATACACCGAAAAGCATTGGACTAGATGAATTTATTAATGACTGGTTGCCCGGCATAAAAAAGGATGGTTATAAATTATCTATATTTTGGAATAACAATGATTCAGCTGTATTAGAAGTGGATACTCTACTTAGAGACTTGGAGACTGAATTAGAAAAGTACTGATATTTCAACAATCTTGACTGGCTATATGGCTTTCGAACACTTCGAAAAGTGCAGAGAATTACAACTTGACATGAAGGTCTTTTGGGATGTGGTTAAAAAGCCCGAAAGCCAGCGATATCAAGGGGCGGTTATGCTTAAAAAGCCTATCGCTCCCCCTACTCCTTGTAAAGTTGCCTTAAGCCAAACTCTCTACAAACCTCTGCATTTTTATTTTGCAATAAACAGTTATGATAGGGTTAATTATTAACATTTTACTATTACCTGAATCCGTGATGGATTGACATCGACATTGATTTTGTTGCTGTTTTGACGGATGTTTCATCCATAAAACCCTTTTTATGCTTACGACCTATGTCATCTTTATTTTCGGAAATGAAACAAATCTCTTTTTTGGGTATACGAACCAAAAAATAGACAAAAAAGCACAGGGGTGGCGTTGGACATCGGTATACGAACAATCGTTCGTTATCCTCCTTCTCCCCATTTGATGTACATGTTCAGTAGGGACTCGCTATAGCCACTCCTTCGCGTCAACTTCATCCACAGTTGCCGCGATCGGCGAACGAGTCGCCCTGCCATCGTGATCACCGTCTGAATGATCGTCTTGATGCGGCGGCGTTTCACTTTGTGATGCAACGGATGTTTCGGATCACTTAATAGATCTTGTCCAATCAGGCGAAGAAGATTGTAAACGAAGGCCCCCATGACCAAAACGAGCGCATTCGTTTTCATCTTCCCAGACGGGAGCCGCTCTAAATCTAAGTCGCTCTTGAGTTCGCTATGAAACGGTTCGCATGTCGCATGATCATGATACAACGAGTCGCTGTCGCAATGTTGGGGAGGAAGGCACGTGCTGAATCCCCATCGATGTCGAAAAGATATGGTCATGACGATACGCTTCGATATGATCAAAATCCGTTTTTCCTGTGGCAAGCAAGCCGATCATCGAGCGAATGACGTCGCTATGGGAAATGTGCACATCTCGACGAACCGTTGGGAGCCGAAGGGCGTTTACTCGTTTATCCAGTTTCGTTCGATGGAGTAAGTAGCCAACGAGAGCAAGCCCAGCACTTGGAGTAATCGCTTCATCTGTCAATACAAACCGAATCGGGAAATCTTTCATCACATTCACCTACTTGATGAAGAGTCGTCAACGTCGTTTTCCCTTATCGTATCAACGGTTTGCATCCATTGTAAAGATGTTTTGTCACGGATTCAGGCACGAGTGTTGATTATCCATTATTTTACTAAAAACACAGAATCATGTGGCTGAACACAAGCTTTTCTGCCTCTTCCCTCGAACAAGAACGCCGGCGGGCAAATGTAATTTGCCCGCAAAGCGTTCATTGTTCGAGAAGAGCATGCCAATACTCCCAGTCGGCAAGCGAACCGCTTGCCGACTACGGCAGAAAAGCTAGGAATAGAGCGATGTCAACTGGTTTTTAATGGTTAATCAACACGCCGGATACCTAATTTTAGAAAATTAGACCCTAGGCAACAGGAAGCATTAATCAACAAAAAATGGCTCTTCACCACAAGTTGTACTTGATTTTTTATGAAACGCTGTACTGACGCTTGTGAGGAAGAATCAGCAAATCAATGATTGTTTTCACATTCTTGTTTAGGAAAACGTATCACTCGTCAAGTACATGTTGTGGTGATGAACTCAAAAAATGGTCTTCTGCCATTCAGAGACAATTGGAGCAAAAAGAAATTCTTGAAGGTATTCTAAGGAGTAGATGAACATGGATGAACAATTAATGATTTTTTTGGAGGATTTGATTACACTTATTCAAGAAAAGTACAATGAGACATTAACAGCACCTACTGATGAATCCGCCGAGGACAAATCTTTCAGATTGGGCTCAAATTTCGCATATTTTGATGTACTTGATTTGATAGAATCTCAATTGACAGTACATGGGATAGATTCTAATGTTATAGGAAAAATATCACCAACATTAGGTGAAAGGATTTAAGATACCCATGGTACTATATACATCTAAATTCACATCTTAACCTCTGGTTCATGCAGCACACCCGATGCCGTGCAACACTTCATCTTGGTGCTAAGACATACGGTTCAAAACGAGTTATGGACTGGGCAGTGCCGTTCCAATCCTTATGCAAGACGTTGGCAATGACGTCATCTTTCAGCTACTTCCAACTGCTCAATCGGATTCAAATGAGACGAATACGGTGGCAAAAAGATCAAATGAAAGGCATCTCTTTCGTCACGTTTAAGGAATGCTTGCTCCATTTTCGCGACATTTTTTTCGAGAGTATTTCTATGACGAGACGAACGGCGGTAATCCGAACGCGACGAGAAACATCTTTGATTTTTCGTTCTTGTTTCCGAAGTCGTGATCATTTGTCATTTTAAGACGTTTCATGTCATTTCTGGTTCACCACCACAAAATGTACTTGACAAACAAATGATGTTGTGAAGCGAGGGAAACCGCTTATTGTTTACTTAACTTTCATTTACAATTATGTATAAACAAGTATCAAGCCCGCTTTTATTAAAAAATCAAGTACAACTTTTGGTGAAGAGTCTCATTTCTGCTCCTTTTGTATATGAATACTTAATGGTGATAATTATGGTAAAAAATATATTACAAACAATCGAGCAATTATACAACGGAGATTTTGGATATATTTTAATGAATTATGTTGACAAAAATATTTGGTTTAATAAGATGACTCAAGAAGTGAAGGAGTTGCATGTAGAGAATTTAACAGATTTTAATTATTCGAAATGCTTCACATTATATATTACGTCTTCTACTCATCCGGAGGTAAGTACAGATGAATTCATAGAGTATATTAGTCAGCATACCTATTTAAATGGATTACTAGTGTATATTTCAGCAATTGCCCCATTTGCAGCAATAAAATACGTTAGATACGAATATGTTGATGGAAATGTTGGAATGCGAGAGCAGTATGAGCCATTTGATAAAGAGACGGAGCAAATCAGTAAAGATGTTTTTAATCTATTAGACAGTAAAGGTGTACGAGTTTTAGAAAAAAATATATTGGATATAGAGGTTCCTAACATTTCCTTAGAACTTAAGGAAGAAAATGTAACCGTATTTCATTGCTTGTTTGAAGATAGTTATTAATTAACGGTAGCTTGTCTTGAGAGTCAAGCATCATTCCGTATTAAACTCATTTTTATGAAAGTGGTGTTCAGTGGCAGGGATGTGATCATGAATAAAACAAAAACAATACTTACTACCATAAGCGGTGTTATGATAGGGTTAATCGTTAGTATTTTATTATTAGTCATAAAAAGTACCGCAAAGGATTTTTTAAAAACATACTCCCTCGATTGGGTTATTGATGTGCTACTTTTACTCATATTTATCGCAATTGTACTACAATATGTCCAAAAGAAGAGAAAAAACTTGAAATGAAGGATGCCCTCATTGGAAGGCATCCTTATTTCCTTACTTCTTCAAGTTGTAGAATGTTTTCATTCCTTCGTATACCGCTGTATCTCCCAATTGGTCTTCGATGCGAAGCAATTGGTTGTATTTCGCCACGCGGCCTGTGCTTCGCAAACATTTTACTCATACATACAAGAGAAGTCTTATTTGTTAAGTTTACATTTTATTTTTTATTTCATGTTCTAGTTCCTCAATTTCTAATTTCCATTTATCACGTGTACTGTACAGTATTTCACATATAAAACTTGAAAAAGAGCTTTTATTTTGAGATATCTCTTGTTCTAATTTTCTTAGATCTTGTTTTAGTTTTCCAACTACTTCCTTTTTTTCTTCAATTGATAAGTATTCATAAATTTTTCTCATCATTATCTCCTCATATCAGTTTTGATAAAATATAAAAATTAAAGGATTAACCAAGTAATCGTTCTTGCAATAGCGTCAGCAATAGGTAATGAATATGTCCCCGGTACTCCTGCTGCCATTAATAAAGAATTTAGTTTAGTTTTAATTGTGCTTTGAGCTAAATCACTTGCATCATCAACCCAATTTTCTAGATCATCTAATGCTTTTACGACTTTGTTTTTATTATTCTTAAAGTATTTTGCCGTATCCTCATCAAACCATTTCAGTATGTAGTTTAAAACGTCTCCGCCTTTATCAATAGCAACTTTAATAATTTTAATTGCTTGTTTAACTAGGAATCCTTTTATCCCATAAGGCTGTGCTTCTTGTTGAGTAATTTGTGCATTTTGAGTAGTTGGTGTAATTGTTGAAGACGTAGTGGTGGATGTTTCTTTTTGTACAATAGGTGTATTATTAGAAGCTGCACTTACTGAATTGACACCTGTCATAAAAACAGACGAAAAACCAAAAACTCCTGCCAAAGTTACAATAAATATTTTATTTCTCATTTTGAATATTTAAACCTCCTCTCCTAATCCATTTTTTACAATCCAATTATAGTGGCATTCATTTTTGTTTGTCTATATGTTTTCTTCGACATACTTCTTCCCGAGTTCGACAGTTTTGAGGCCATTTTAGGCAAATGGAAATGACCAAAATGCTGTTATATCAAGGATTTCGTGATGCGGATCCTAGAAAAAAACGCCGAATTTCATAGGCACACGATTTATTAATTTTTTTCTTTTAAAAAGAACATGTATACGTTATAATATAGGCATGTACATACGACGAGTAACACGCAAAAACAAAGATGGAACAACCGTTGCTTATCTCCAGCTTGCTCACAACGAATGGGATCCGAAGGCCAAATATGCGAAAGCGAAGGTGATTTATTCGTTTGGGCGCGAAGATGAGGTGGATCGCGCCGTCTTGGAGCGTCTGGCCAAAAGCATTTCGCGATTCCTTTCGCCCGAGCAAGCTTGGGAAGTCGAAAAGTTGGCAGGAGAAACTGCCGATGACTTTCAATTCCAGTCATGCAAACACCTCGGCGGCGTTTGGCTCTTGGATCAGCTCTGGAGCCAACTGCGATTGGGGGAGATTCTGAACACCTTGTTTGCCTCCCGACATCATCACATCTCGCTGGAACGGCTCATTTTTGCCATGGTGGCGAATCGTGCGCTTCATCCATCCAGCAAGTTAGCGATGGAGGAGTGGGTGGAGAAGGACGTGTATATTCCCCATCTTCCCGAGGTCGCCAGCCATCAGCTGTACCGAGCGATGGAGGAACTGCTGATCGTGCAATCGGACTTGGAACGTCAAGTGTTCCATGTGGTAGCTGACTTATTGAATCTGGAAGTCGATTTGCTTTATTTTGATACGACTTCGTCTTATTTCGAAGTCGATCCGTCCGAAACACCGGAAGAGGAATCCCTTCGAAAGCAGGGATTTTCCAAAGACAAGCGACCCGATCTTGTCCAAATCGTCATTGGGCTGGCCGTCACTCGGGAAGGAGTCCCGATTCGCGCTTGGGTATGGCCAGGCAATACGATGGACATGACGGTCATCAAACAAGTCAAACACGATCTCATCGGCTGGAAGCTCGGTCGTGTCATCCGTGTCATGGATCGCGGATTTTCCTCTGAAGAAAACTTACGAACCTTACAACAGGCAGGAGGACATTACATTGTCGGCGAAAAAATGCGATCCGGGAAAGCTTCCGTCGAAGAGGCGTTGAGCCGTCGCGGGCGCTACCAACAAGTCCGAGAGAACTTGCATATCAAGGAAATCACCGTAGGAGACGGAGAAGCGCGTCAGCGCTATGTTCTCGTGTACAATCCCAGCGAAGCCGAGCGCCAACGCAAGGAGCGAGAAAAGCTGCTCGAATCGTTGAAAGAGGAGTTAGAAGGGCTTCGCCAACTCCCAAACGAAGCCCATCATAAGGCTACCTGCCGGTTGCGTTCCCATACGTCCTACGGAAAATACTTGCGCCAGTTGAAGGACGGAACCCTTCGCATCGACAAGCAGGCGGTTCGTGACGCGGAAAAGTACGACGGCAAATATCTCATCCGGACATCCGACGACACCTTGTCTGCCGAAGATGTCGCGCTTGGATATAAGCAGTTGGTGGATATCGAGCAGGCCTTTCGAACATTGAAGTCCACATTGGAATTGCGACCTATGTATCATCGCTTGGAAGACCGCATTCGGGCGCACGTGCTGCTCAGTTGGCTCGCTCTCTTGCTAGTTCGGATCGTGGAGATCCGAACCCATGAATCGTGGCCGAAAGTAAGGGACGAATGCGAACGTCTCATGCTTGGACATTTTTCTTCAAAAAACGGCGACCTTTATCAACGAACCGAACTGACGACCAAACAGGCTCAATTCTTTGCGGCTCTAGGGCTGGAGCCTCCTCCGAAGATTCTAGGCATCCATCCTCGCACCTAGATACACGCCTGAAGTATGCCCAAATGCCTCTGAGCCCTTTGGTATCAAGGGATTAGAGGCATTTTGTTTGCCTAGTCACTGTCGAACTCGGG
>NZ_JAPSMC010000040.1 GCF_026847645.1 Anoxybacillus sp. J5B_2022 | reverse complement strand
ACGCTCAACTAGCACCACGGGTATTGTTTAATTTTTCGTCACCTTTTGACAGATTTGTGACAATCACGCAAAGTGTGATGAAGTTAACATCGATTCGTTTTCAATATGTTTATAGTAAAATTATACAAATTGATTTTCAAGGAGTGAAACGATGTGAACAAGAAAAAATCTCCGTTCTTCAACCGTTTCAAATATATTCAGCCAATTGAACGGTATGCGAACAACCATAGTGAAGTGACGTATGGCGACCGCGATTGGGAAAACGCTTACCGTCGCAGATGGCAACACGATAAAGTCGTGCGTTCGACACATGGGGTCAACTGTACAGGATCTTGCAGCTGGAATATTTACGTGAAAGACGGCATCGTTACGTGGGAAGGCCAACAGCTCGACTATCCGTCGACAGGACCTGACATGCCGGATTTTGAACCGCGCGGCTGTCCTCGCGGCGCAAGCTTTTCATGGTACATTTACAGTCCTCTCCGCGTCAAATATCCATATGTACGCGGCGTGTTGATGGATATGTGGAAAGAAGCATTAAAAGAGCATAAAAATCCGCTTGATGCATGGAAAAGCATTGTCGAAAATCCGGAAAAAGCGAAGCGTTACAAACAAGCGCGCGGAAAAGGCGGATTCGTTCGCGCCGAATGGGACGAAGCATTAAAGCTTGTCGCAACTTCTCTTTTATATACAGTCATGAAATACGGTCCTGACCGCAACGTCGGATTTTCGCCAATTCCGGCGATGTCGATGGTCAGCCATGCAGCGGGTGCACGCTTTATGTCATTGATGGGCGGGCCGATTTTAAGCTTTTACGATTGGTATGCCGACTTGCCGCCTGCTTCGCCGCAAATATGGGGCGATCAAACCGATGTTCCTGAATCGAGCGACTGGTACAACTCCGGCTACATTATTACATGGGGCTCAAACGTTCCGATGACGCGCACACCGGATGCCCACTTCTTAGCAGAAGTACGCTACAAAGGCACAAAAGTCGTTTCGATCAGCCCAGACTTTGCCGAATCGACGAAATTCGCCGACGACTGGATGAGCGTTAAACAAGGAACAGACGGTGCCCTCGCGATGGCAATGGGACACGTCATCTTAAAAGAATTTTACGTTGACCGTCAAGTCGACTACTTTATCCGTTACGCAAAACAATATACCGACTTCCCGTTCCTTGTCACATTGCAAAAGCAAGAAAACGGCCAATTCGTTGCCGACCGTTTCTTAAACGCGAACGATATCGGCCGCCAAACAACAAACGGTGAATGGAAGCCGGCGCTTTGGAACGATGCCACGAATACATTTGCGGTTCCAAACGGCACGATGGGTTCTCGCTGGGAAGATAAAGGAAAATGGAACTTGCATTTAGTCGACGAACAAACAGAAGAACCGATCGATCCTCGCCTTTCGCTTTTAGGAATCGAAGACGAAATTGCAACGGTGCAAATTCCGTACTTCTCTCATGACGGAAACAAAATTTTCGAACGGGCTGTTCCGATGAAAAAAATGCAGACAGAAACAGGTGAATTATATGTCACAACCGTCTATGACTTAATTCTTGCCAACTACGGCGTCGACCGCGGCATCGGCGGAACGGTCGCCAAAACGTTCGACGACCCGATTCCGTTCACTCCGGCATGGCAAGAAGCGATCACCGGCGTCAAACGCGATCTCGTCATCAAAATCGCCCGTGAATTTGCGCAAAACGCCATCGACACAAACGGTCGGTCGATGATTATCGTCGGAGCTGGAATTAACCACTGGTTTAACTCTGATACGATTTACCGCGCCGTCTTGAACCTTGTTTTGTTCGTTGGAGCACAAGGTGTCAACGGCGGCGGCTGGGCTCACTACGTCGGGCAAGAAAAATTGCGGCCAGCAGAAGGATGGCAAAACATCGCAACGGCCCGCGACTGGCAAATGCCACCGAAACTGCAAAACGGAACGTCGTTCTTCTACTTCGCCACGGATCAATGGCGCTATGAAGAAACACCGGTAGGCGAACTTGTATCACCAATTGTAAAAGAAGCGCGTTATCAACATTATGCGGACTATAACGTACTCGCTGCTCGCCTTGGCTGGCTACCGTCTTACCCGACGTTTGAAAAGAGCGGCATTGACCTTTACAACGAAGCAGTGCAAGCGGGAGCGAAAACACCGGAAGAAGTCGGTAAGTATATTGCTACCCAATTAAAAGAGAAAAAGTTGCGCTTTGCCATCGAAGATCCAGACAATGAGAAAAACTTCCCGCGCAACTTAATCGTTTGGCGGGCCAACTTAATCTCAAGCTCAGGAAAAGGGCACGAATATTTCTTAAAACATCTTCTTGGAACGACAAACGGACTAATGAACGATGATGAAGACAGCTTGCGCCCGGAAGAAATTACATGGCGCGAGAAAGCACCAGAAGGCAAGCTCGACTTGCTTATTAACCTTGACTTCCGCATGGCTGGAACGGCTCTTTATTCAGATGTCGTTTTACCTGCTGCTACATGGTATGAAAAACACGATTTAAGCAGCACAGACATGCACCCGTTTATTCATCCGTTTAACCCGGCGATTTCGGTGCCATGGGAAGCGCGGTCTGACTGGGAAATTTTCAAATCGCTCGCTAAAGCGGTGTCCGAGCTGGCGAAAGAACTAAATATGAACCCGATCAAAGAAGTCGTCGCAACGCCGATTCTCCACGATACACCGCAAGAATTGGCGCAACCACTCGGAAAAGTAAAAGATTGGAGCAAAGGCGAATGCGAACCGATTCCAGGAAAGACAATGCCGCAAATTCACGTCGTCGAACGCGATTATACGCAGCTGTTCGACAAAATGACGGCACTTGGCCCGAACATCGCCAAACTGCCATACGGCATTAAAGGCATTAACTGGTCGGCGCAAGAAGAATATGAAAAGTTGAAAAAAGTGTTAGGAACCGTCCAAAAAGCGAGCATCGCCGATGGCTGCCCGGATATGAGCGAAGCGAAAAAAGTCGCAGAAGCAATTTTAACATTATCATCTACCACAAACGGAAAAGTCGCGGTGAAAGCATGGGAAGCACTAGAGAAGAAAACAAGTCTTGAATTAAAAGACTTAGCAAGCGAGCGTGAAGAAGAATGCTTCACGTTTGAACAAATTACAGCACAGCCAAAGCCCGTCATCACCTCCCCTGCTTTCAGCGGTTCCGAAAAAGGAGGTAGACGTTATTCACCGTTTACAACGAACGTCGAGCGGCTCATTCCGTGGCGGACGTTAACAGGACGGCAATCGTTCTATGTCGATCATGAATTAATGCAAGAGTTTGGCGAAACGATGGCAACGTTTAAACCGATTTTACAACATAGGCCGTTCAAAAAAGGCCGTCCGCAAGTAGAAGGAAAAGAAATTACGTTGAACTATTTAACACCGCATAATAAATGGTCTATCCATAGCATGTATTTCGATTCGCAGCCAATGCTTACCCTATTTCGCGGCGGACCGACGATTTGGTTGAACAAAGACGATGCGGAAGAAGCAGGCATCAAAGATAACGATTGGATCGAATGTTTCAACCGAAACGGTGTCGTCGTGGCACGCGCAGTCGTTTCGCATCGGATGCCAAGAGGAATGGCGTTTATGCATCATGCACAAGATCGTCATATTAACGTGCCTGGTACGAAATTAACAAACAACCGCGGCGGTACGCATAATAGCCCAACACGCATCCATGTCAAACCGACCCATATGATCGGTGGCTATGCACAACTAAGCTACGGCTTTAACTATTACGGCCCGACCGGCAACCAGCGCGACTTAAACGTCATTATCCGCAAATTAAAGGAGGTTGATTGGCTTGAAGATTAAAGCGCAAGTCGGCATGGTCATGAATTTAGATAAATGCATCGGCTGCCATACGTGCAGCGTCACATGCAAAAACACCTGGACGAATCGTCCAGGTGCCGAGTATATGTATTTCAACAACGTCGAAACAAAACCTGGCATCGGTTATCCGAAACAATGGGAAGACCAGGAAAAATATAAAGGCGGCTGGGAATTAAGAAACGGCGAATTACAATTAAAATCCGGTTCGAAAGTCAACCGCCTGCTAAACTTGTTTTATAACCCGTACCAACCGACGATCGACGATTACTATGAGCCATGGAATTACGATTATGAAACATTAACAAACAGCCCTCAGAAAAAATATCAGCCCGTCGCTCGGCCAAAATCAGCGATTACCGGCGAATTTATGGAGCTTTCGTGGGGGCCAAACTGGGAAGACGATTTAGCTGGCGCACACGTCACCGGTCTTCAAGACCCGAACGTATTGAAAATGGAAGAATCGATTAAAACGGAATTTGAACATGTATTTATGATGTATTTGCCGCGTATTTGCGAGCATTGCATCAACCCTCCATGCGTGTCTAGCTGTCCATCCGGAGCCATGTATAAACGAGACGAAGACGGTATCGTATTAGTGGACCAAAACGCATGCCGCGCATGGCGTTATTGCGTCACGAGCTGTCCGTACAAAAAAGTGTATTTTAACTGGCAAACAAATAAAGCAGAAAAATGTACGCTCTGCTTCCCGCGCATTGAAGCCGGCATGCCGACGATTTGCTCGGAAACGTGCGTTGGCCGCATCCGTTATATCGGCGTCATGCTATACGACGCAGACAAAGTAAAAGAAGCGGCTAGCGTAGAAAATGAAAAAGACTTGTATCATGCACAACTTGACATTTTCTTAGACCCGCATGACCCAGAAGTGATTGCGAAAGCGAAAGAAGAAGGCATTCCACAAGAGTGGATCGAAGCAGCACAAAAATCGCCGATTTACAAAATGATTATCGACTGGAAGATCGCCCTTCCGTTGCATCCTGAATATCGCACGATGCCAATGGTATGGTATATTCCACCGCTCAGCCCGATCATGAACATGATCGAAGGCAAAGGCAGCAACGCAACGGAAGATGACATCTTCCCTGCCATCGAGCAAATGCGCATTCCGATCGAATATTTAGCGAACTTATTAACCGCGGGCGATCAAACACATATTCGCACGACGTTGAAAAAAATGGCGGTGATGCGCCAATATATGCGCGCGGTGCAAACGAATAAACAACCAAATGTGAAAGTCATGGAAGAACTCGGTTTAAGCGAGCAAGATATTCAAGAGATGTATCGTTTACTCGCGATTGCCAAATATCATGACCGCTTCGTCATTCCGGCATCGCACCGTGAAGAAGTCGCGAATTTATACGCAGAACAAGGCAGCTGCGGCTTGTCGTTTGCCGGCGGCCCTGGTTCTTGCGGAACACTCTCATAACGGGGGATTGTTATGAACTACGAACAAGCACAAACCGTTTTCCAATGCGCTTCGTATTTGTTATCTTACCCAGATGACGAATGGTATCGCGAGTTAGACGGTTGTTTACAAGTGATCGACGATTTGCCACATCGGCAAATCGTCCAAAATATAAAAAAGTTTATTGAATATATTCAAACATTGCCGGCACGTGAACGAATCGAAACATACGTCTATACGTTTGATTTCGGCAAAAAAACGAATTTATACGTCACGTATATGAATACAGGCGAACAACGGGAACGCGGGTTAGAGCTGCTTGCGTTGAAACAACAATATAAAGCCGCAGGATTCGATGTTACGGACAAAGAGTTGCCGGACTATTTGCCATTAATGCTTGAATTCGCTTCACAAGCAGAGCAGCAATATGTCGTGCCTATTTTTCAAAAATATTGGCGGAACATCGAAGAAATTCGCAACCAACTGATCGCCAGCGAAAATTACTATACTGCCGTCTTTAACATCATTTTCATGGCGTTAGAAGAAATCGGTGTGAAACCATTGCCGAAAGGAAGTGTGTGAGCATGTTGAATCAATTTCTTTGGGGCACTCTCCCCTACATCATTTTGACCATTTTTATCGGCGGTCACATTTATCGCTACAACCATGACCAGTTCGGCTGGACGTCGAAATCAAGCGAAATGTTGGAGAAAAAAGAGTTGCGGCTTGGTAGCTTGCTGTTTCACTGGGGAATTATTTTCGTGTTCATCGGCCACGTTATGGGCATTTTAATCCCGGAAGGAGTTTATGAAGCGATTGGCGTATCCGAGGAAACGTACCATTTCATGGCGCTTCTTTTCGGAATTCCAGCCGGAATCGCAGCGGTAATTGGCCTATTCATTTTAATTCATCGCCGCTTAACCGTGAAACGCATCTTTTTAACAAGCAGCCGCGGCGATTTTATCGCTCTGTTCTTCTTAGCGGTTGTCGTGTTGTCCGGTCTTTCTTCTACCCTACTAAACATCGATTCGAACGGGTTTGACTACCGGACGACAATTGGTCCATGGTTTCGCAGTTTGTTTATGTTCCAGCCAGATCCAACGTATATGGAAAATGTGCCGGTATGGTTTAAAATTCACATTTTAGCAGCGTTCGGCATTTTTGCGGTATGGCCGTTTACAAGATTAGTTCACGTATTTAGCCTTCCGCTTCGCTACCTCAACCGCAGCTATGTCGTGTATAGAAAACGAATGCCGAAACAAGCCAACACTTCTAACCAAATTCGATAATAAAGAAAACGACTCTCCTCATTCCAAGTGAGGAAAGTCGTTTTCTTTTTAAATCGCCTGAATTTTTTGAGCGAGTTCCTCTTTTTCATCGTTTGACAATAGCTTTTCCGCCATCGGAAATAAGACGTGTTCTTCTTTCATAAAATGTTCTGTCAAAATGTGGTACGCATTGATGACGTAAAACGCTAGTTGCTTCGCCGCTTCACGATTGACTGTGCCGGAAAGGTGAGCGGTTTGCTCTAGAAACGTTGCGATGTTCCGCTTTGCTTGGTCGTGTTCGTATTCCATGACCGCAATCGGTCCTGACGTTCGGCCGATATATTGCGCCATCATCGGAAACAATACGCCTTCTTCCCGTTGCGAATGCGGATCTAATTGCTCCAAAAACGATTGGACGTTTTCGCGCAAGGTGAGCAACGCTTCTTTCCAATCCGCTGTTTCGTCGTTTTGTCCAATTTGTTGCGCCATGTCCACTAATTGTTGTTTTTGTTCGTTTAACGGTCCGTGTTCGTCTTTTAATTGTTGCAGCGCTGGGCATAGTTGCACATCGCCGTCATGCGCCATCATACAAGGTGAAAATTCCATTTACTATCCCTCCTTCTCATTCCATCTCTTATTTTACCGCTGTGCGTCTACAAGCGTTGTGATATGAATCACATGTTTACTTTTTTCTAAGAAAAGAAGGCTATTTATAATGCTGTTTCATATATATATAAAACTAAAGGAGGGATCGTATGTTGCCAAATTTCGAAGAGTTTTATCCAATCGCCGTTGTTCCAATGGGAGAAAACGATCATGCGACATTTATCGAAACGTTTTCTAATAATAAAGAAACGACCGCCACCCATTGGCTTATAGCGTTAGAAGGAACACCGACAGATCATGGGGTATACCGTTGGAACGTAATCGTATACCCAGCGAACGCCACAACAGTCTTTTATTTTGACTACGTGCGCTTTAGTTCCCCACCGCTTTGCTCGTTCCATGAAGCAGCATTGTTAGCGAACGATATTAAAACACAAATAAAAACCGATGAATTTTTAACAAAAAAACAACTTTCGTTACAAACGAAATAGCCTCTATCTTTGCTCCCCTTTTTTGCCGCTTATTGTGAAAATACATACATATAAGAAAAAGGCAGGCCCGCAAACGAACCTACCTCTTCCTATTATAAATCCGGATGTTCGTGTTTCGCCTTTAAACGGCGCCATCTCCGCTCGACTTCTTGTTCAAACTCGAGTAAAAGATCGCGATTTTCTTCTTTTAATAAATGTTTTGTTTTGCCCATATATTTTAACCATTCGCTTAACGGAATGCGTTTGTTTTTCTCTTCAGGGTCATACGTAATTGTCGTAATACCGCGCTCGACTTCATAGAGCGGGAAGAAGCAAGAGTTGACAGCCGCTTCCATAATTTTTTCCCCATACCGCTCTTCTGATTTCCAGTTTAATGGACATGTAATAAGCAACTTTCCATACACCGTTCCAACGTTTTGCGCATACCATTGCGCTTTTGCCGCTTTTTTAATTAAATCTTGCGGGAACGCTTCTGTTGCGGTAAATACGTATGGAATGTTCGTTGCCGCCATAATTTGCGCCGTATCTTTATGATGGAACGCTTTTCCTTTTTGCGTTTTCCCAACCCCTGTTGTGCTTGTCATATGCCCCATTGGCGTCGAATAAGACATTTGCGAACCGGTATTCATATACCCTTCGTTGTCATATTCAAGCATAATCAGTTTATGGTTGCGAAGTGCTGTGCCGATGGCCGATGGCCGAGCCCATGCCGATATCCATTCCGCCGTCACCGGTAACCATCACGAACGTGACATCGTCTGATACTTGAATGTCGCCGCGTTTTTTCATTTCAAAAAATGCTTCGACCGCTCCTGACAACGTCGCCGGCCCGTTTTGGAACAAGTTGTGAATCATCGTCTGTTTATGTGAACTGTACGGATAAGCAGTTGTCACGACATACGCGCAGCCTGTCTGGAATAACACGACGACATCGCCTTCAATGCCTTTAAAGAACAGCTCTAATCCAGGGAAAATGCCGCATCCAGGACAAGCCCCATGGCCCGGCGCAATTCGTTTCGGTTTGGCGGTTAATGCACGAAGCGGAGGGATTTTCACTTTTAACCGTTTCGTTTCTTCATCTTCGGTTACTTGAATGAGGCCTGTTTTAAAGGCATCGCCGTGCATCGGTTCGATCACTGGTTGTAACTTTTGCTCTGGACGACCCGGCACATGGCCGAAATAGTCGAACGGTTTTTCGGCATATCCTTTTTCCATCGCGTCGATCGCCATTTGGAAAAACGCTTCCGCATCGTCCGCGTAAAAATCTTTACCGCCGACACCGAAGACGCGGCTTAACACGATCGTTTTGTTTTCCGGATCGCTTTGCAACGCCGATTTTACTTCATGCGTCATATTTGGCCCGTGCGCTCCGTAAGAATCGGCACGTTCCCCAATCAACAGCGCTTTCACGTGTTTTAACGCTTGGCGAATTTCTTCGGCCGGGAACGGGCGAATGATATTCGGGCTAATGACGCCTGCTTTAATGCCTTTCGCCCGCAATTTATCGACTACGTCTTTTGCTGTTTCCGCAGCAGAATTTAATAAAAAGAGCGCTACTTCGGCATCGTCCATTTGATATAAATCAAGCACAGAATACTCGCGGCCGGATAAAGCGGCGTATTCGCGTGCCACTTGTTTAAATACTTCCCCAGCGCGATATAGCGCTTCGGATTGTTGATAGTTGTTGTTAATTAAGTCGTCGCCGTTCATATGCGCACCGATCGTAATCGGCTTTTTCGGATCAGCCGCGTTCGGAAATTCCGTTGGGCGCTCTCCGACAAACGACTGGACAACACTGCGATCTTTAAAATATTGTACTTTTCGTTTTTGGTGAGACGTAAAGAAGCCATCGTAAGCAACGATAACCGGCAGACGGACGTCCGCATGCTCCGCGATTTTCAATGCCATAATGTTCATATCGTATACGGCTTGCGGTGTGCGTGCCAGCAAAATGACCCAACCGGTGTTTAGCGCAAAATAAAGATCGGAATGGTCTCCGCGAATATCCAACGGTCCGCTAATCGAGCGAGTGACTAAGTTCATGACCATCGGAAAGCGCGTTCCTGACTGGACAGGCAGCTGCTCCAGCATATACATGAGCCCGTTGGCACTTGTCGCATTAAACACGCGCGCGCCCATGACAGATGCTCCATAGCAAATCCCAGCGGAACCATGCTCGCCGTCAGCGGCAATAAGCTGAATATGATGCTCGCCGCGCGTTTTCATTTGGTCCAACAGCTGGGCAATTTCAGTAGAAGGTGTAATTGGGAAATAGCCCATAATATGATAGTTAATTTGTGCAGCCGCCAATGCCGCCATTTCGTTTCCAGATTCAAATGTTGTTACTTGTTCGGCTTTGGTCATCGTTACTTTTTCTTCTAACATCGCCATTAATAAGTCCCCCCTGCCACGAATGGGAATTTTTGTTTCACCTGATGTTGCTCCGCAAATCCGATTTGTTCTCTTTCCGCCGTTAGCGCGGAAGTTGGACAGGCTTCGACACATTTTAAACAGCCTTTGCAATATTGATAGTCAATTCCTCGCAAAAACATTTGTTTGCGTCCCTTTTTGTCTTCTCCTTCTTCCCAGACAAAGCAAAAATCTGGACAAACAGTGTCACAGGCGACGCAATGAATGCATTTTTCCTCTTCCCATTTCGGCAAAAATCCTTGGCGCGAGCCGCTTAAATCTTTGAAAATGCTGTTGGCGTTCGCCGAAATGATGCCGCCGATTTCTTGCGTTTCATAGCCTAAAAGCGGCTCTGGGCGCGAAAACGCTTTGCCGCGCGCGGATTCGGGCGCTTCATATGTTTTAAAACGCACTTCATGATAGCCGCGCTCAAATGTACGAATATTTGATTCTACTAAATGAGGGTATTTTTTCTCGAACGTTTTGCGAATGACTTGTTTCATCGCTTCCGGGTCTAAAAAATCACAGACGCGGAATAACGCGCCAAGCATCGCAGTATTCACTTTCGTTTTCTCTTCTACGGCAATGCCGAGCGCATCGACGACGGCAAGCGTTCCGTATTCTAATCGTAAATCGCGCTTAATGTCATCAAAGTCTCTCGTTGAGTTGACTAGGACAATGCCGTCTGGGGCTAAACCGCTTACAACGTCGACCATTTTATAGAGCGCTTCATGGAAAACGCCAATGACGTGCGGTTCTTCAATCGGGCTATGGGCGCGAATTTCCGTTTCCGGATCGCAAAAGCGAATAAAACTTTTCACAGGAGAACCTTTTTTCTCGGAACCATATGTCGAAAAATTCGAACCGTTTAAACCAAGTCCCAACACTCCTGCCTCCGCAAGCATTTTTCCTGCTAAATTCGCCCCAAGTCCTCCGATCGATTCAAGGCGAATTTCAAAAAAACCGAGTTCATTTTTTTTCGGTAAAATCGACATGTTATCCCCCCTATATGGAATAGAACTTGTATATCCCCCTTTTTCACATTTTAATAAAAAAATCGTAAAAAAGATGTGACAAAAATCAAACATTTAGAATTTTATTAATAGTACACCAGAAAAAATATAAAAAATATCTTCATTTTATAAGGATTTTGGTTATATAACAGTATTTTTATTGTATTATAACAGATTTCAAAAATAAAAAACTTAGAGAACAAAATGCTCTCTAAGTTTTATCGTTGTTCAAAATATTTAGCGAGCGTAACGATCATCGCTCCCATTCGTTCCAGCTCTGGAGATACGATGCGCTGAATCCCTTCTTCTGAAAGCGCCTCTGCCGTTACTTTTCCGACGGCGCAAGCGACTACTTTTTCGGAGAAAGCGCGGCGCAATCGTTCGACATCTTTTTTCTCCTTCGCAAACGAAAAGAAAAAGCGGACTTGCATCGCCGTTGTAAAACAAACGGCATCGACTTGTTGTTCAATAATTTCGTCATATAACGTTTCAAGAACATCATCATCCGGAGCAACATGCCGGTAAGGAAGCAGTTCTGTATATAGAGCGCCGCATTCCAAAAGAAATTGTTTCAACGTTGGCGCTGTATCCCCGTGCAATTGGACGACAACGCGTTTACCTGTAAAAGAAAACGATTGAAGTGAACGAATCAGCCCTCTTGTCGTTCCGTCATCGCTTTCCGCAACAAACGATACGCCGATTTTTTTAAGCGCCGCTACCGTTTTATATCCCCGGACAGCAATTTTAGCTTGCCGGATCGTTTCCAGCCATTGTTCTTTCACACCGCCTCGTTCTGCTGCCTCTAATAACGTTTCAACGCCGATACCGGTCGTAAACATCATCCAATCCGGTTTCATACGTATGATGTCGCGAATTTCTTGTATGAGCTCTTCTTCTTTGGAAAATACCGTCCCTTGCGCCGAACGCACAAGCGGAATCCCACCTTGCTTCTCAATAAGGGCTGTCATTTCGTCCAATTTTCGCGATGCACATAAAACAATTCGTTTTCCTTGCAAATGAATATCCCCCTTTTCTCTGTTTTTATCTGTTTGTTCCATTCTAAAATAAGGTTTCCACACTCCGCAACTAAAAAAAGAACGGCGATGAAGCCGCTCTTTGTCGTTTATGGCGTATGTATTAGCTGTTCTCCTCTTCTATCAAACGAACCGTAAATGCGGGTAGGTTGAATGGATACAACCTCATCTAAAGCGATGTTTATTAACTGCATGTTCCGGTTATACACAAATAGTTTCTTCACATCTTTATATAGCTTCACTGGTAAAAATGTTGCTTCCCCTTGCTGTGTCTTAATCTTGACAGGTTGTTTTTGTTGAATCCATTTCAGTAGCTGTCTGTATTGATCTCCCGTCATTGTCGACTCCCCCTTTTCCATTCCGTTACACTAAAATTATAAAAAAGCGGGTGTAAACAATAAATGAAAAAAAATCAACAAATTCCTAACAAAAACAGCGAATGGTGTCGTTTCTGCGAAATGTGTTGAAAAAGCGAGATTTATGTCAAAACAACTCTAATGATTCCCGCTTAACATTTGACAGCTTTTTTGTTTACAATGACAATGGAATCAATTAGCAGTGGGGGAGAGAAAGGGATGATCGACGGTTCATCCCGTTTTCGTTTATCCATTCCACACTTTTACAAAAAACGTTCGCTGACGCGGTCCGTCGTATTCGCAAAAATAAATGCCTTGCCACGTTCCTAGCAGTAGTTGACCATTCGTAATAATGACGTGCTGGGAGGCGCCGACCGTGCTTGCTTTCATATGCGCTGCTGTATTTCCTTCCGCATGGCGATCAAGCGGATGCTCCCACGGATACGTTTCATCAAAGCGGCGGATCATGTCACGTTTTACGTCTGGGTCTGCGTTTTCGTTGATCGTAATTCCGGCCGTTGTATGCGGACAATAGATGATGGCAATCCCTTCTAATACGCCTGCTTTGCGAACTGCTTCTGCCACGAAATGAGTAATTTCCACCATTTCATCTCGCTTTGTTGTTCGAATAGAAAATGATTGTAGCATCTTTTTTCCTCCCGTATCAATAATTTGCCATGAAAAAGCTGTTTTTGTTACTCTTACATTATAACGTAAGCGAAAAGGGAAGGAAGAGCCGTGAAGCGATATGAAAATTTAGATCATGTTTCGACGAAAAAAACGTTTGCCGATTTTCGCCGATGGCAACAGGAGCGGAAACAGAAACAAAAAGATATGTCATACGAAGTGCCGCACGTTGATCCGCCGGAACATTGGAAACTTCATACGAATCAGTCACTCCCGTTGTTGGCGTGGGTTGGTCATTCAACGTTTGTCATTCAGTTAAACGGCGTCACGATCGTCACCGATCCCGTCTGGGCGATGAGAATGGGAACAGCTAAGAGACTGACTGCACCGGGGATTGCAATCGACGATATGCCAAATGTAGATGTCGTGCTCATTTCCCACGGACATTACGACCATTTACATTTTGCAAGCATTAAAAAACTCAAAGGCAACCCCCGCTTTTTTGTTCCGGTTGGACTTGGCCGCTTATTTCGGCGAAAAGGATATAAAAATGTTACGGAATATTCATGGTGGGAAGAAAAGGAGTATAAAAGGGTGACATTCACTTTTGTGCCTGCGCAGCATTGGACGAGACGGACGCTATTTGATATGAATACATCCCATTGGGGTGGATGGGTCATTCAGGCGGACGGCCAGCCTACGTTTTATTTTGCGGGCGACAGCGGCTATTTTCGCGGCTTTCGCGAGATTGGGGAGCGGTTTTCGATTGATTATGCCCTTTTGCCGATTGGTGCTTATGAACCGGAATGGTTTATGGGTCCGCAGCACGTCACTCCTGAAGAAGCCGTACAAGCTTTTCTTGATTGCCGGGCCAAAACATTCATTCCGATGCATTACGGCGCCTTTCGCCTCGCTGATGATACACCAAAAGAAGCGCTTGACCGCTTGATGGCGGAATGGCAACGCCGCCAACTCGAACCCGAGCGATTAAAATGCTTAAAATTGGGAGAAGTGCTCGATTGTAGCTTTTCGTCTTTGCGTGAAAAAGCACCTATATAAGTTGCAATAAAGAATTTCCGATTTTTCGTTTCCGTTTTCATCTAAATACAAACCGATATGATATAACGTGGTGAAGTGATCCGCTGGATGTAAAACAAAATTTCAACTTATATAGTATTGTATCGATAAAATCAATCCGATGACGACCGCCACAATTACCGCAAAAATGGAACGATAAAGCAACATTTTAAGGTTGCTACCGAAGGCAATATAGGTCGCAAATAACACCACCGGATTAATAATTGGACCGGTCAGCATAAACGGAACCGCGGCATGTAACGGCACCCCTTTTGCCACAAGCCGGCGCGTAATCGGGACAATTCCGCACTCACATGCCGGAAATAACGCGCCGATCATTGTCGAATACAACACGGCCAACACTTTATTTTTCGGCACCCATTTTTTCACCATTTCTTCCGTCACAAACATTTGAATAATTCCAGAAATAAACACACCGATTAACACAAACGGCATTGATTCTATTAAAATACTAACGAAAATCGTATTTAGCTGCAGAAAGGACTTCATCTTGCTCACGTTCTCCTTTAAACAATGAAAATAGGAACTACAACCATTCATACTATCATAAATCATCATTTGTTTTCATGAGAAATTAATAAAATTTTGCCATAAAAAAACGGAGCATATCTGCCCCGTTTTTTCTCTTCATCTATTATTCCTTCACTTCTTTTTTCCAAAAACCGACCATTAATGCCGTAACAACCGAACCGATCAAAATGGCTAGCACGTATAACCATGCACTTCCTTTGACAATCGGGATGACGAAAATGCCGCCGTGCGGTGCTGGGAGACCGATGCCAAACAACATCGTTAACGCTCCAGCGATCGCCGAACCAACGATAATGGAAGGAATGACACGTACTGGGTCGGCTGCTGCGAATGGAATCGCTCCTTCGGTAATGAACGATGCCCCCATAATATAGCACGTCTTTCCTGCTTCGCGCTCTGCTTTTGTAAATTTGTTTTTAAAGAAGGTGGTTGCTAACGCTAAACCTAATGGCGGCACCATTCCGCCTGCCATAATTGCCGCATGCGGCGCATAGTTTCCAGCATCAATCATCGCCAAGCCGAACGTAAAGGCTGCTTTATTAATCGGTCCACCCATATCGACCGCCATCATGCCGCCGAGAATTAACCCTAACACCACAAGGTTTCCTGTGCCCATATTGGAAAGCCAATGTTTCATCCCATCGTTTAACGCTTTCACTGGGTCAATGACGACATACATCATGACAAGTCCCGTGAGCAACACCCCAAATAACGGATAAAGGAGTACCGGTTTAATCCCTTCAAGCGATTGTGGCAATCCGCTAAACGCTTTCTTTAATCCGACAACTAAATACCCGGCAAGAAACCCGGCAATTAGTCCACCTAAAAAGCCAGCGCCACCATTTGCTGCCATAAATCCGCCAACCATCCCTGGCGCAAATCCTGGCCGGTCTGCAATGCTCATCGCAATAAACCCAGCAAGCACTGGAACCATTAAGGCAAACGCGCTACCGCCGCCGATGTCCATTAACGCTTTTGCAATTGGGTTAAATGACGGGTCTTTCGGGTCGAACGCTTTAATGCCGAAAATGAACGAAATCGCAATTAAAATCCCGCCGCCAACAACGAACGGCAACATGTTTGAAACGCCGTTCATTAAATGTTTGTAAAACCCGGTGCGCCCTTTCGCTTGCGGTGTTTCGATTTTCGTTCCGCTTCCTTGGTAAATCGGCGCCTCTTGCTTTAACGCTTGTTCAATCAGCTGGTCTGGTTTACGAATCGCTTGCGCTACTGGGACTTGAATGACATGTTTTCCGCGGAACCGTTCCATTTCTACTTGTTTGTCGGCCGCTACAATGACAGCGACTGCTTCTTCAATATCTTTCGCTGTTAGTTCATTTTTTACTCCGCTTGAACCGTTCGTTTCGACTTTGATATCGACGTTCATTTCCGCTGCTTTCGCTTTTAATGCGTCTGCAGCCATGTACGTATGCGCAATTCCTGTTGGGCAAGCCGTCACCGCAACAATTTTCTTTTTCCCTGAAGTTGTAGCATTTCCTGTTTGCCCTTCCGCTTCTTTTTTGCGAATCATCGCCAACAACTCCTCTCCGCTTGAAGCGCTTTCAATCTGCTTACGGAACGACGCGTCCATTAACATCGACGACAAGCGAGCAAGCGCTTCTAAATGAGTATTATCCGCCCCGACAGGCGCTGCAATCATAAAAAACAAATGGCTCGGTTTTCCGTCTAGCGCGTCGTAATCAATCCCACGCGTCGAGCGACCGAACGCTACTGCCGGGCGCTTGACTGCCGCTGTTTTGGCGTGCGGAATCGCAATCCCGTCGCCAACGCCAGTGGTACTTTGCGCTTCGCGAGCAAAAATCGCTTCTTTAAACGCTTTCAAATCGCTCAACACGCCAGCGTCATTCAGCTTGCGTGCCAATTCATCGACCACATCTTCTTTCGTCCGAGCTTGAAGGTCGAGAATAATCGTGTCTTTCGTCAATAAATCGGTTATTTTCATCCGGTTTCCCTCCTATAAACGAGTGACTTTCACGTGCTGGAGCAACTCGTCTGCTTTCGCTTTCGTACATAAATCATCGGAAAACGCTGTTGCGCTTCCAGTAGCGACACTATATGCAAACGCCTCTTCGATTGGTTTACCGCTTGTATAGGCGGCTAAAAAGCCAGCGACCATCGAATCGCCTGCCCCGACAGAATTGCGGACGACTCCTTTTGGCGCTTCAGCAAACAGCGTCACTTCTTTCGTAAACAAAAACGCTCCGTCCCCTGCTAAAGAAACAATGACATTTTCTACCCCTAACTCAACAAGCCGGCGCCCATATAAAACAGCGTCCGCTTTCGCATGCAAAACGGTGTCAAACAGTTCACCAAGCTCTTTATGGTTTGGCTTGATGAGAAACGGTTTTGCTTCGATTAATTGCTTCAGCGCTGGACCGCTTGTGTCGACAACGACATTCACGTTTGCCGCTTTCGCCGTGTGAACAATCGTCCGGTAAAAATCGCTCGGAAGCGATTCAGGGACGCTTCCCGCTAAAACGAGTGTATCACCTTGATGCAACGCTTGAATTTTTTTCATTAGTTCATTGGCAAGCGACGGGGCAATCGTTGAACCTTGCCCGTTAATTTCCGTTTCTTTTCCCGATTTTAGTTTAATATTAATTCGCGTCGTTTCAGGCACTTTCACAAAGTCAAATTTTATGTTTTCTTGTGCTAGCGCCTGTTCAATAAACGCTCCCGTAAACCCGCCGACAAACCCTAAGGCGACGCTATCCATCCCAAGCCGCTTTAATACACGGGATACGTTAATGCCTTTCCCCCCGGGAAAGACGGCTGTTTCGGTCGCTCGGTTCAGTTCTCCGAGCCGAATGTCGTCAACTTTCACAATATAATCAACAGAAGGATTAAGTGTACATGTATAAATCATTTTTTCACAACCTCGATCGCTGTTTTGGCTTCGTATAGCGCTAGTAGTTCGTCATCTAGTTCATCTGTGATAATTGTTGCCGCTTCTAAATCGGCAATTTTCGCAAACGTGCTCTCGTTCATTTTCGAATGGTCGGCTAATACGTACGCTTGCCGCGAAAGCTTCAGCGCCAAGCTTTTGACCATCGCCTCTTCCGGGTCTGGTGTCGTATAGCCAAAGTCGTGATGAATGCCGTTGACGCCGATAAAACATTTATCAAAACTATAATGCTCTAATGAGTGCAACGCCCCACGGCCGATTAGCGCTTTCGTTTTCTTTTTAATCAAACCACCTAATAAATACGTCGGAATGTCTTTTTCTAGCAACGCTTCGAGATGGGTAACTCCGTTTGTGACAACGACGATGTCTTTCGCATGAATATGCGGAATCATTTCGAGCGTCGTTGTTCCAGCATCGATGTAAATGCAATCGCCATCTTGCACGAACTGGGCGGCATATTGCGCGATAAGCCGCTTTTCTTCCATGTTTTTCGTCGATTTTTCCAATACGCTTAGCTCTTCACGTTTTTGATGCAATAACGCCGCACCACCATGCACACGGCGCAGCTTCTTTTCTTTTTCGAGCTGGCTTAAATCACGGCGAATCGTCGACTCTGAAGAAGAAGTCGCTTCGACAAGTTCTTGCAATTTCACGACTTTTTTTTCTGCTAACAGATCTAAAATGAGGCGATGGCGTTCTTCCGTCAGCATCTTTTCACCTCCCTTTACACGTCCTTGCTTACATTTTCATCATATCGCAAGATTTTTCAAAAATCAATCAAAATCATTCATTTACAATCAAAAAAAATCATTTTCTTTCAAAAAACGTTCAACATCTTTCAAAAACAATAAAAAAACCGCCTTATGATAAGCGGTTGGGGAGATATAGTTCAACATGCAATGAGTCGATTTGAGAAAGAAGTAATTCTTCGTATTGCTTTTGCGCCAAATAGCGAATTTCGCTGTCGCTGACGGTAGGGTTCGCTTTTTTCACTGCTCCTGCCAAGTCGTTGTAAACATCGTTCGCGAGCAGGCGGAGTTTACTATAGCGGGAATAGTCTTCCCAAAACTTTTTTTCTCCATACACATGAATTATTTGTTGGGCGGTTTCGTAACGCGCATATTGACTGCGAAGCGCAGAAATCGTTTTCGCGATTTCCTGCTTCGTGACACCATGCCCTTTTTCTTCGGCTAATAACGCCATCGCCTGCAATTCGACCAAATGCGACACGGCTTGATTCAATCGATTGGCGTACTGCTCTCTTCGATCCCAGTAGGCAAGTTGTTCGTTTAGCGCGGCTCCTTTATACGTTGTTTGCGCGCGTTCTTTTTGAATCGCAATTTCGATTTTACTCAACGCTTGATAAAAGCGGACATCATCCATCGTAATTTTTTCTTTGCCAACTTTGGCAACCGCCTCTTCTTTTTTTACATGCATTTTGAGCAGCTTTTCGACTTTGTCACTCCCTTTCTTAATGACAAGAAGCGCTTCCCAATCTCCTTCCATCGGCAGCTGTACGTTTTCTTCATAAATACCGTTCCCTTTTTCGTGTAAATCAACCTCAATTTTTCCGTGATCCATATTGCTCATTTCAAACGTCGCATGAACTTTTAATTGTTTAGCTAGTTTTCCGTTTTCTTTAATTTGCACCGCAAACGGAGCCGCTACCCCTTCTTTATAAAACGGGGTCGTTTTTACCGTCACTTCCCAGTCACCGTTCGAGCATCCCGTGAACAAAAATAACAAGCTGAAAAGAAAAACGGTTAGTTTTCTCATCTTCGTTCCCCTCCATACATCACGTTAGCTTCAAATTCTGCCAATGTATATTTCGTCATTTTTCCATTTTCTAAATAAGCAATATGGGTGCAAATTTGTTTCACTTCGTCTAAATGATGGGAAGACAGAAAAATCGTTTTGCCGTGCAACGAATGTAAGATCGATAAAATATCCGCTCGCCCCATCGGGTCTAGTCCGCTCGTCGGCTCATCCAATATAAAAAGGTCAGCGTCATAATAAAGCATAATTCCGAGCCCAAGCCGTTGCAGCATCCCTTTCGAATACGCTTTACTTCGGACGTTTCGCTCTTCCCACAATCCGACTAATTTCAACGTTTCTTCGATTTTTTGTTCGTTGACAGCCGAACCGTTCAATGACGCAAAAAAGCGGACATTTTCTTCTCCCGTTAAATGAGGGTATAGCTGAAATTTTTCTGGCAAATAAGCGACATGCGGTTTCCACTGGTGCTGCTTGTTCGGGATGCCACAAACCGAGATTTTCCCTTGTTTTATCGGGATCATATTTAACACACTCGAAATAAGCGTCGATTTTCCCGCTCCGTTTCTTCCGATAAGCGCGCATCGCTCTCCTTTCTCAACGACAAGCGAAACGTCGTCTAACACTTTTTTCTGCTTGTACGCAACCGTGACATGTTCCATGACAATCATCCTTGTTCCCCCTTCCGATAAAGCAATACAGAAACGAAAAAGACGATACCAACCCAAACGACGATATTGAGTGCTACTAACGTTAGCGGTGGGAACGAGAAAAATTTTTCCATCGTTCGCGATAAATAATCGAGCGAAAAAACGCCAAGCGACGTTTCTAAAAAGAAACGAAGCGTATGCATCGGCTGCAAGAAGTAAAGAAGCGCAAAACTTTGTACATTATCATAAGTGACGTTCGGCAACATATAAAGCAGTACGAAATCGTACAAATATAAGAAAAAGAACAATGCAAACAAGTTCGCGCCAATCAGTTGAATTTTCGTTCGGCAAACGCTTCCTAACAATAGCCCAATTTGATTAAAGATGACAATGAGCACCGTGATAGCGGCTAAAAAAGAAAGAAAATGCGCCACATGAAACGAAAAAACAAATTTTACTGGTATCATCAACACAAAATACGAAAGAACGAACATCCCAATCGTGATCGTTTGCACTGCTACGCTTTTTCGCCATAAAAACGAGCCATACGAACCGCTGCGCGCCATCATCATGAAAAGCGTTTTAAACTCTTTTTCTTGCATCACAGCAAACGAAGCAAAAAAGAGACAAAGAATGGGGATGACATAAATATTCATTTCAAACAACGTTAATAAAAACACTTCAAATCCTTCATCTACCGGCAAACTTTTTGTGTTTAAAAAAACGGAAAAAGATGTAGCAACTATCAAAATAAGAAAAAACCAAAATGCTTTTCCACGAGATATTTCTAACCATTCTTTCCAAATAAAGTTCATTGTGATTGACCCCTTTTGTATTGCAAAATCCAGACCACTATTACAAGCGCAAATAATATCGTTGTCCACGGCATGCTGTGGCGGTCGACAAACGGATAATTGTCGGTTGCCATGACTTCTTCTTCATGCATTAATTCATTTACTTTTTCGTATAGCTTAATGCTTGGTGTATTCAAAAATAAATACGCTAGTTCGTTTTGTTCGACGATCTTGTGTAACGATGATTTATATTGAAACGGAGAATCTCCTTTCCCGTCTTGATTTAAGTCGAAAAAGTGCGCGTCTTCTCCCCAATGATTTCCTACGCCACGAAAACTGAAGCGATTGTCCCCTTCGCCTCCTAAACTTAATACGGAAATCGTATTATTCAAAAAGCGGTTGTTCGTAAACGTTTGGCGCTGCGAACTTCCCCATAATTCAACGCCAATTTGGTTTTTGACAATCGTATTGCCCTCCATAAAATTGTTCGTCGATTGATCAATGTAAAACGCTCGTTCATTTTGATAAAACTCGTTATCCATAATTCGGTTGTCATTCGCCATTTGCAACAACACTCCGAACGAACGCATTCCTTTATTTAACAAAAATTCATTACCTTTTAACACGATGCGATTCGAATTCATAATTGCCGCACCGCCAGTATTTAACGTAAATCGGTTTCGATAAAACTCGTTATCGTCTGAATACATATAATGAAGCCCGTATCTTGTATGCGAAACGTCATTATCTTTCACAACGTTATGATTGGCGTAGTCAAAAAACATGCCGTCCCTTGTGCCGATAATTGTATTATGGGCAAGTTTATTAAAATTGGAGTAATACACGTGCAAGCCGTTCCCTTGTCCTGCAATCTCTCCACCTTTCCCAGTCACACACACATATTCGACGACGTTATGGTGCGCTTGGCTTAAATAAATGCCGTGAAATGAATTAGTAATCGTAATATGTTTTAACGTGTTGTAGTCCGAATACACCTTAATCGCGGCGTACTCTTCTTGCGTACTACGACTTTTCCCGCTATTTGTCACCGTCACGTGCTCAATCGTCACGTGCGGTGCGCGAACAGCGATGACATTCCCATTGCCGCTTCCTTTAATAACCGTATGCGCTGCCCCTTTAATCGTCATCGGTTTTTCGATGACGATATCGCCGGTATATGTTTTATTTTTTAATAAAAGCGTCCCGTTCGCCGGTGTTTCATCAATTAGTTGCTGTAGCGTCTCCTCTGCATAAATCGCCGGTGGTGAGAGGAACGGAAAGAACAGAAGGACAAGCACAAACAACCACTTTTTCATCGTTTTCGCTCCTTCCATAGCGGAAGTATAAGCAAGAAAAATGCCGCTCCGATCATATACGCCCCTGTCGAAAAATAGCTGTTCGTTACAAAATTGGCGATGCGGTTTTCCCCAAGCACTGGCGGAACGAACGGTTTAATTTTAATCGGGGCATCGTCGCTTAAATTCGTTCCGAAATCAACAAGCCAACGATGGAGGTCATAAAGCCCTAGCAGCCCGCCAATTGCAAAAACAACCACCAATGCAACAAGCAAGCGTTTATCGCGTAGCCACGCGACCACTAATAGGAAAATTGCTAGCGCACCGATGATGTACGGCAAATAGGACAATTCCGGAAAACTTTCTTCGCTGAACGGCTTCATGCCAATATAATGGTTTAAGCCGTTAATAATGTCGATATTTCCTTTTAGCTTATTCGGATATACGATAATGTCGAGACCTTCTGGATACTGCGGCGCAACAAAACGCATTCCCCACCACGGGAAAAAGAGTGATGCACCAGTAAGAATCGCAGAACAACTAACGATGATTGCAGTAGAAACGGATAGTTTCGCTTTTTTCATCTTCGCCACTTCCTTTTTTTAAAAAAGGGGGGAATCCCCCCTTCTCTTATTGCTTCGGCTTCACTAATAAATAGCCGGTCATCTCTTGATGTAGTGCCGAGCAGAAGTTTGTGCAGTAAATCGGATATGTTCCTGCTTTATCCGCCACAAATTCGACCGTATTCGTTTGCCCTGGCTGCACTTCTATATTGAGATTATAGCGGTTAATCGCAAAGCCGTGTGTAATATCTTCGTCGCGGTCGATGTTTGTAAGGTGAACGAATACTTTATCGCCTTCGTTTACTTCGATCACATCTGGACGTTTTGCTTTTGCGTCAAAAATGAATTTCGAACGCATCGCAATACCGTATACGTGCACTTCATTTCCTTTACGAACAATGCGTGCATCTTTTTGGTTATAAACAGCATCCGGATTCGATTCATCCTTCGGATATACATTAATCGTCTTAATTTTGTCGGCCTTAATCATTTGTCCGTAGTGTGGTTCAGGGTCGACAGGCGCTGATTGAATGACTTCCATTTTGCCGCTAATATCAATTAATTGCATTGACTCTGGATGCGATGGACCGACGGATAAATAGCTGTCTTTTGCTAATTTGTTCAATGACACTAAGTATTTTCCGTCTGGAGAAACGGTGTCGCCTTCTGCAGCAACCGAGTGGCCTGGCGAATATTGCACCGGCACGCGGTCAAGCACTTCGCCTGTGTTCGGATCCCATTTTACGACTTCAGACGAAATGAACATTGTCGTATACGCCATCCCTTTGTCATCAAATTGCGTATGAAGCGGCCCAAGTGCGTTTTCTGGGTTTACTTCTCTTTCCATGACAGACTCATATCTTAAAATTGGAATGCCATTCCGTTCTCCGGCGAAATCTTTATTTTCAATCGCTTTAAACGCTTTTTCAAAAGAGAAGACCGTAAGCAATGGCGCTAGTTTTCCGGAAGCGATAAACCGCTTGCCGTCAGGCGTGACGTCCACTCCGTGCGGCGATTTCGCCACTGGCACTAAATAAATGCCACCTTTTTGTTTTTCAGGGAAAATCACTTTTTGCCCATCAACTATGTCGTATTTCCCCTCTTTCACCATCTTCTCAAGCTCTTTCCAATTAAACAAAACGATAAAGTCGCGGTCTTCTTTCGAAGCGTTGATTTCTAAGTTCGTTGTTGCTTCTTCTGTGTTATATGTCGTAACGACTGCCCAGTCTTTCGAAATTTTCTTTCCGGCATCCGACAAATCGTACGACCACGGCGGTAACGCCACTTGATAAGCAATGTGTAATTTTTGCGCTTTTTCATCAAACGTAACAGCGCTCATCACACCGCGATATTTTGTACTGTAGTCATCAAGCGATTCGTATTTGTTTCCAAGTGGAACGGCAAAACGCGTCGGTAAAAACAAATACTCTGTATTTTCCGTCACGAACGCTGCACAGTGTGGACCGCTTGTATTTGGCACGCTAATAATATCTTTCACTGTAAACGTTTTCAAATCCAGCACCGCAGCCCGGCTGTTTGCGACGTCGGTCGCGAATAAATATTTTCCGTCATACTCTCCGTTTGTTTCCGAAAAAGCAGGATGGTGTAAATCTCCCCATGTATAGCCGCCAAGCATTTTTTTCGAATGTTCATCCCAACCATATCCCGTTGCCGAGTCTAACGAAAATACAGGAACCGTTCGAATGCGCCGAAGCGATGGGACTCCATATACAAACAACTGCCCGGAATGACCACCAGAAGCGAATAAGTAATATTCGTCCTTTTTGCCGAATGGGACGTACACTTTTTCCGCATTTGTTTTTGCAGACGCTGTCGATGTCGGTTGTTTTGGTGAAAAGTCACCGAAAAAGACGGCAGACGCTAACACTCCGACTGCTAAACCGGAAATGGCAGAAATCCATTTTTTCTTCAATTGCGAACACCTCTTTTCGTTTATTTTTCGGAGGCAACTTTTAACGCTTGAATAATCGCTGCCCGCTCTTCATCCGTTAGTGGGTTTGACTTAATGACGCCAGACATCACGGCAGACGTTGGTGCTTTTAAAAACTCCTCAATCGGTTTTCCGTGTTTTCCTTCGACTTCTTTATAAGCGTTGGATAAGTCCGGTCCTGTCGTGCCGCCTTGCACGTTCAATTTCGAAATAGAGTGGCACGCAATGCAGCCTTTTTGTTTAAAAATTTCCCCCTCCTTCGAACTTACAGCTGTTGCTTTTTGGCCAGTCGATGTTTCGTTGTTTTGCTCAGTTGCTACTGGTTGTTTTTCTTTAACAGGTTCTTTATTGGCGAAATGGAAATATGTATATCCCCCCGCCAAGCCAATAACAGCACTAAGCAAAAAAATAAGCAATGACTGTTTCATTTCCTCACCTCTTTCTTTTTCGTTTCATTCACATCATAGACAAATACAGGAAAGAGAGGTATGATGAAAATCACGCTTTTTCCGCAATTATTGAAAAAAATATGAAAAACAGTTGAACAAATGGTGACAAAAAAAAACACCCGCCAGTTGTTGGCAAGTGTTTTTTGTTTAGCCGGACATTTGTTCTTTAATGCGCGGCAAATATTTTGTTTCAATCAATTCAATAAATTTTTCTGCATAGAAAGGGTCAAATTGTGTGCCAGAGCAGCGCCGCAATTCAATGATTGCTTCTTCGAACGTTTTTGTACGCTGGTATGGCCGTTCGGTCGTCATCGCATCAAACGAGTCGATGACGCACAGCATGCGCGCTAATTTCGGAATGTCTTCACCTTTTAAGCCATACGGATAACCTTTTCCGTCGTATCGTTCATGGTGCAGTTCAACAAGTGGAAGAACGTCTTCAAACCGCTTTTCGGTCGCTAAAATTTCTTTTCCCCAAATGACGTGCTTTTTAATAATTTCCCATTCATGCGGTTCTAGCTTTCCTTTTTTATTTAAAATATCGCGTGGGACTTCTAGTTTTCCGATATCGTGAATAAGCGCTCCTAAAATAAGTGTTTGCTTTTCATGGTCGGTTAAATCTAACCGGTCGCTCATTTCAAGCGCATACGTAAACACGCGCTTGCTGTGGCGGTACGTATATACATCTTTGGAGAGAAAGATTTTCACTTGTTGTTCTAACGCATCTAAGTCTTCTTTAAATTCAAGTGCACTTAGCGAAATGTTGTGCTCATCGAAAATTTGTACATTGTTTTTGCCTTGTGCTTTCGCATAATACATCGCTTGGTCTGCTTTATGAATTAACTCACCGCAGTCATGCATACCTTTCTCCATTTCCGCAATCCCACAAGAGAAAGAAATGCAGCGGTAAGGGATATATTCGACGCCAGCAAAATACGTATCGTTAATTTCTTTCCGCAATCGGTTCATAAATAAAAAAGCTTCTTCTTGTTTCGTATTTGGCATTAAGACAGCAAACTCTTCGCCGCCGTAACGCGCTACGACATATCCTTTTCCCTCCGCTCCCTTTTGGAGCAAATCACCAAAAAACTTTAACAGCTTGTCCCCTTGAAGATGACCGTTGCAGTCGTTATATTTTTTGAAGTCGTCTAAATCTAGCAACGCCAAACTAAGCGGCTGCTGGAGCAGTTTCGCATCCGAAAACTTTTCCTTGAGCGTCTCCTTAAAAAAGCCGTGGTTATACAAACCTGTTAAATAATCACAATTTGCGCGTTCGGATACTCGTTGATATAACTGCAAAAATTTACTGAAGACGACAGATAAAATAACAACTAAGACCGTAAATAAGAACAAACCAAAATATTTCTGCTTGTCTAGTAATATTACTAACACAAAAGACAGCAACAAAGTCACAATATAGCTGATGCATGCTTCTCTTAAAATCCCCATGTCCAAAGTTCCCTTAAACATACGTTTAAGGAAAAGAAAATATAAAAACATTAAACAAATATTTATG
>NZ_JAPSMC010000004.1 GCF_026847645.1 Anoxybacillus sp. J5B_2022 | reverse complement strand
GCATGATGAACATTCATCGCATTGGCTCAACAAACGTCAATCCATATCAACGGCAAGTCAATAAAACCGAACAGGTGGCGAAATTAACCGGCAAAAAAGATAAAGTCGAAATTTCCCAAGCGGCAAAAGAACTGCAAGAAGCGTCCAAGTTAGAAGCTGCTCGCCAAGAAAAAATCGAACAGCTGAAACAACAAGTGCAAACTGGTACGTATACCATTGACGCAAAAGCAGTCGCTGACAGCGTCTGGAACTACTATTTCAACAAATAATTGGGGAGAAAAAAGATGACGTTTACCGAATTAGTTTCTCTCTTAGAAAAACAGGTCAAACTGCACAAAAGCCTTTACCAACTGGCGTTAAAGAAAACAGAAGCGTTAAAGAAACAAGACATCGACACGCTAACGGCATTAATGAACGACGAGCAAAAACATATTTTCGCGATTCAACAGCTGGAAAATAACCGATTGCGCCTCCTGCAACACCACGGTCTTATGGAAGCGACGATGACCAGTTGCATCGAGCGTGCGGAAGAGCCTGAGCGTTCGCGACTTGCCGAATTATACGACGAACTGTCTTCCGTAATAGCCAGCATGAAACAAGCGAACGACGTCAACCGGCAGCTGACCGAACAATCGCTCCAATTCATTTATTTAACGCTCGATATGCTAATGCCGCAAACGCAGCCAATCACTTACAGCAAAAACACGTACGACGAGCCATTGGACCGCTCGATGTTCGAGTCAAAGGCATAAGGGGGAGTATCATGCTTTCTACATTTGGAGGATTAGAAACGGTACGGCGCGGCATGACCGCTCAACAACAAGCGCTCTATGTTACAGGCCATAACATCGCCAATGCGAACACGCCTGGCTATTCGCGCCAGCGCGTCAATTTCGTCCAGACGCCGCCGTATCCGTACCCGTCCCAAAACCGCCCAGCCATTCCGGGCCAAATCGGAACGGGGGTCGAAGGCGGAACGGTACAGCGGATGCGCGAAGAATTTTTAGACGTGCAATACCGCGGTGAAAATATGAAATACGGCTATTGGAACACGCGCTCCGATGCGCTAAAAAAAATGGAAGAAATTATGAACGAACCGTCGGACGAAGGGCTAGCGAAAACGCTTGACCGTTTTTGGCAGTCGCTGCAAGACTTAGCGGTCAACCCGTCGAACTCTGGTGCCCGCTCAGTCGTTCGCCAGCGCGGCATCGCGGTTACGGAGACGTTTCATTATTTGTCCTCTTCATTAAAATCGATTCAAAACGATCTAAAAAATGAAATAGATGTCACCGTCCAAGCGATTAACTCGCTAGCGACCCAATTGAACAACTTGAACCAACAAATCGGCGAAACGGAAGTGCACGGCTATTTGCCAAACGACTTGTATGATGAACGCAATCGATTGTTAGACGAGTTGTCGCAATATGTGAATATTAAAGTAACGCCTGTATCCAGCGGCGGCAGTGCACTAAAAATTGCCGAAGGGCGGTTTACGGTGGAGCTTGTCGATAAAACGAGCGGCGCTACCATCGGAACGCTCGTCGATGCGAAAAACGGTACTGTGCAAAAATTCGATGTCCAATACAAAGACAACGTAACAAAAGAAGGACCAGTCGTGTCGTTTTCGCTCGGCAATCAGACGGTAAACTCCTTCATGAATATAAAAGAAAACGGCAAAATCGGGGCGCTCCTTTATTCATACGGATATAGCGAAGATGGCGGCACGACGGTGAACGGATTGTATCCGGAGATGCTGAACAATTTAAATGAGATGGCAAAAGCGTTTGCCGAAAAATTTAACGAAGTGCATGAAAGCGGCTGGAGTGTCGCTGAAATCAACAGTAACACGAAATTGGCGAGCAATCCGTTTTTTACGTTTGATGTGAATGATCCAGCCGGAACGCTCGATTTGGCGCAAAATATTAAAGATTCATTGGACTATATTGCCGCATCCAAAACAGGCCAGCTTGGCGACGGAAGCAATGCGACAGCGCTTGCGGAAGTGAAAAACACGACGATGTCCATCGCTGGCAGTACGACGACGATTCAAAACTTTTACGAAAGCGTCATCGGACAAATGGCGGTCAATGCGCAAGAAGCAAAACGGCTTGCGGATAATAGCGATACTCTTCGCCAGTCGGTCGATGAACGCCGCATGTCGGTCAGCTCCGTATCGCTTGGTGAAGAAATGACGAACATGATTAAATTCCAGCACGCCTATAACGCGTCGGCCCGCATGATTACGATGATTGACCAAATGCTAGACAAGATTATTAATAATATGGGGATAGTTGGAAGGTAGGTGGAATAAATGCGCGTAACCCAACTTATGCTTACGAACAATTCGTTGCGTAATGTAAGTAAAAGCTACGATCGGCTCGGCGTATATCAAGAACAATTATCGACTGGAAAAAAAATTCAACGTCCATCCGATGATCCGGTTGTGGCGATGAAAGGAATGTATTACCGTACAAGTTTAACGGAAATCGAACAATACCAACGGAACTTGTCCGAAGTTTATACGTGGATGGACAACTCCGAATCGGCGCTTGACCATACGACACAAGTATTGCAGCGCGTACGGGAACTTGTCGTGCAAGGGAAAAACGGCACGTTGACGCCGGAAGACCAGCAGGCGATCGCCCGCGAAATTGAGCAGCTGAAAAGCGATCTCGTGCAAACGGCGAACACGAAAGTAGCCGGAAAATATATTTTCAACGGAACAAACATCGCACAAGCACCCGTAACGGAGCAAACATCACCGAACGCACCACTTGTGCAAAACAATACGGATGATTTTACGGTAGAAGTGTCGAAAGGCATTAAATTAAAGGCGAACATTAATCCGAACAACGTATTTAGCCAAGAGTTGTTTAATACGTTACAACAACTCGAAAACACATTTAAAGGTACGTCTTCAGGAAATTTGGACAATTTATTAAAAGATTTGGACGATCGTATGAATAGCGTCCTCGCCGAACGTGCCGAGCTTGGCGCGCGCGTCAACCGGCTCGAGCTTGTCGAGCAGCGTCTTTCCACGCAGCAAGTCATCGCCCAACAAATGATTTCCGACAACGAAGACGCCGATATCGAAAAAGTCATTACCGACTTAAAAACGCAAGAAAGCGTCCATCGTGCGGCACTGTCCGTCGGGGCGCGCATCATTCAGCCGACGCTCGTTGACTTTTTACGTTAGGTGATGGCGATGAGACTCGAAATGCAAGCAACGTTCCCGCAGCTGGCGATTTCGATTGAGCGGGCGCAAATGGAAATACGTCAGCCGCCCGCGGACGTTTCGATCGAGCAGCCGCCGGCGCAACTAGAGATGAAAACAACGCCGCCGCGCTTGACGATCGATCAAACGGAAGCGTGGGCGGATATGGATTTAAAACATATTTTTCGTCGCATCGCCGAAGCAGCGCAAGAAGGGTATGAAAATTGGCTATCCTATTTAGAAACCGTATCGGCACAAGGCGATGAATTGATGCGCATCGAACAAGGCGGCGATGTGCTTGCGGCGCAGGCGCAGGCGAACAGCGAACCACCACCGCTGGAAGTGAACATTGGGCTTGTACCGCGGCCGTTCAGCGTGAAAATCGGCTTTGAACCGGGGCGTCTTGAGCTGAATTGGCAAACGTACGGCGCGCGCATTCATATCGAGCCGCGCCCTGCGCAAATCGACTACAAACCGGGTGCTGTCCATTTCGATTTAGCGCGGCACAACTCGTTGCGCATTGATGTCGTCACATAATGAATTGAGGGGTAAGCGTATGAATATTGCTACAAAATATCATGGAGAGGTCGACATTCACGAAGCGGACATCATTCGTTTCGAACAAGGTGTCCCCGGCTTTTTCAACGAAAAGCAGTTCGTCTTATTGCCGCTTGATGACACGCCGTTTGTCATTTTGCAGTCTGTTCAGACGCCGGAGCTTGGGTTTGTGATGATTGAACCGTTTTCGTATTTTCCGACGTACGAAATCGAGCTGGATGACGCAACGTGCGCACAGCTGTCGCTGAAAGCGGAAAAAGACGTTGCCGTATACGTCATTTTAACCGTCGCGGAGCCATTTGACGACACGACAGCAAACTTGCAGGCGCCTGTTGTCATTAACGTGTGCGAACGAATCGGAAAACAAGTCATTTTACTAAACAGCCCATACAAAACGAAACATCGGCTTTTTCCAGAAAAAGTGGCGAAATAGGGGGCGAGAACATGCTTGTGTTGACACGCAAATTGAAACAAGCGATCCAAATTGGCGATGACATCGAGATTACCGTTCTCGCCATCCAAGGCGACCAGGTGAAGCTTGGCATCCATGCGCCAAAACATATTGACATTCATCGAAAAGAAGTATACCTCGCCATCCAAACAGAAAATAGCGCCGCTTCGCATGCCTCCGTTTCGTCGCTAAAACAGCTGACGGAGCAATTAATGCAACGGAAAGGAGGGGAGCAAGCATGAGTGTAAGCATCGGTGGCGTCCAAATTCCAGGCGTCATCGCGCGCATCGTCGAAGACAACAAACAAATCGCCGAACAAGCGCTAAACGAAATCATTAACAAACACAAAGACGACCCTGCGCGCATCGTCAAAGAAATCCAACAGCCATCTCCATTTTCACAGTTTCTTGACATTAAAATCTAATTTTTTTACAAAAAACTATTAAACTTTTAACCAACCAAACCGATAATAAACGTGAGAGCAAGAAAGAAGGGCGGCCGACTTCTCTCTTGCCAGACAAACCACAAGGACGTGGACAACCATTCAAGGAGGAATGAACAATGAGAATCAACCACAACATCGCGGCGTTGAATACGTACCGCCAATTAGCAACAAACAACGTTAATACTTCGAAATCTATGGAAAAACTTTCTTCGGGTCTTCGCATTAATCGAGCAGGTGATGATGCGGCTGGACTTTCTATCTCTGAAAAAATGCGTGGACAAATTCGTGGATTAGAACAGGCTTCTAGAAATGCACAAGATGGTATCTCTATGATTCAAACAGCTGAAGGTGCTTTGAATGAAGTACACTCTATTATACAGCGTATGAGAGAATTAGCTGTTCAGTCTGCCAATGATACTAACGTTGCAGCTGATAGAACAGCATTGAAGGCTGAATATGATCAACTAGCAACAGAGATTGGTAGAATTAAGGATAATACGCAATTCAATACTCAGAAGTTGTTAGACGGTAGTGCTGGGGCAACAGTAAAGATTCAAGTAGGGGCTAACTCAAATGAAGAAATGACGCTTGATTTTACAACAGCAGGAATTGATTTAACAGCTGTGCAAACGGCTTTAGCTGGATATGATATCTCAACTCAAGCTGGTGCAGCTAGTGCAATCGATAATATAGAAACTCAATTAAGAACTGTATCAAGTGGTCGTTCTACTTTAGGTGCATGGCAAAACCGACTTGAACACACTATCAACAACCTTAATAATGCTGCAGAAAACTTAACAGCCGCAGAATCTCGTATCCGCGACGTAGATTATGCTTTAGCCGCTTAAGCGGTGACAAGCACAGTCGTCCTAACTGGAAACGGTTAGGAGTATGACCGGGTGAATTGCTGGAAACCCCTGAGAGCCTTTGACGCCACAACGAAGCTGGAAACGGCAAGCGTGACGGCTTAAAAAGTCAAAGGATTGGGCAACCGAGCAGCCAAGCTCCTGTGACGAAAGTCTGGAGAAGGTTCAACGACTAGGACATACCACCTAAGGCAAGCGCTATGGTGATGAAGTCCGTAGGGTGAGTAGGATGCTCCATCGTCCTACATCATTCGAAGTGCCCGGCCCCTACCTAGCGAAAAGCTAGCGGGTGAAGAGATAGTCTAGTCATTTGCGAAAGCAAATGTTCGCACGATGGCGAAAGAAATGATGGAGTTTACGAAAAACAACATTCTTTCTCAAGCAGCACAAGCAATGTTGGCTCAATCCAATCAAATGCCACAAGGGGTATTGCAATTACTTCGGTAATTTGATTGGAAGGGCGTCTTAGCTGGAAACGGCTAAGAGGATGACTGGGTGAATTGCTGGGAAGCCCTAAAGCTTTCCTCGCCACAACGAAGCTGGAAACGGCAAGCGTGACGGCTTGAAAAAAGGAAAGATGCAACAATGGGTAATCAGCAGCCAAGCTCCTGTGAGGAAACTCTGGAGAAGGTTCAACGACTAGGGCAGACCACCTAAGGCGAAAAGCTATGGTGATGAAGTCCGTAGGGGGAACCCCCGAAGTGCCCAGCCCTTCGCTAGCCAAATGGCTAGAAAGGTGAAGAGATAGTCTACACAACGATCGAAAGACGTTGCGGCATGGCAAGCCAACCAACAACCACAAGGAGTATTACAATTACTCCGCTAATAAAACGAAAAGAGGCCTTAGGTTTTCTAAGGTCTCTTTTTATATATTATGGATAGCGCACAGGTGTACAACTTGACTTATCGTTAGACCTGTTATTTGCCTACAAGCATTGATTAGTTCCATATGTTTTTGGGTTAGTTCAATTTGATAAGGTTTGGCTGTTGTTTTGTTTATTTTTAATATCGGAAATTGTTCTGCAAAAAATTTTTTGTACGTATGTTCATCTAATAGCTCGTTATATAAATCAGGAAGTTGCTCTAATATTGCGTGAATATCTTTAGTAGGTCGAGTAACATGGAGCATGGTTGGTAAGTAAATAGTCGTTCTCTTTTTAGCAGCTTCTTTTAAATTGGAAGGAATAGTAATTTTACGTTTCATACTTTTATGTACATATGGTTTAACTAAACGGATAAAATAAAAAATTTGCGGTTTATCGTAAAGAATAAGCCTGTTTTGTTTGTCTAAAGAAAAGTTTAAATTGTATTTTTGACTTATCAATTGAATTAGTTGCTCGTTCTCAGTTTTTGTAAATCCATCTGTTGACAAAATGACTTTTTTCACTTGATTGTTTTCGATTTTTAAATGTCCATCATCTTGATACCACCATGCCAAGCAAATAGGTGTAAATGAATAAGCTAAAAGTTCAAACGGAATGGTTTTGCGATCATTCGGATACCAAAATGATTTTAGTTGAGCGACTATTTTTGATTTTAATGATTGAATATAGTATTGTTCCGTAAAACCGTTTTTAACGCGATTGTCCAAGACTTTTCGATATTTTGGTTTGGAAAGAGGGAGATGTTTGTTTAGTTGTTCATAGCAATAAAAACACCATTCTTGATCATGAGTAGAATGAGCGAAGCGAAATCGTGGATGGCGATTTTTTTCTATACTAATATTTGCATCCCCAAGTAATTTTCCATTAATCATACTTAATGCTTCTATCGAAAGTTGTTGGAGTGTCCTCATGTTTTTATTCACCTCGAAAAAGAACGTTTGTTCTTATTTTAGTGTATATGAATAGATTTAGCAATTGATCTTGCTTGAAGGAGAATAGGGAGCAATAATTTTTATGTACCTTTGCTCAGTCTAATCTGTCTTTTGTCAAGCAGTAGTCATCATGAAATCCTTGATATAACAGCATTTTGGGCATTTCCATTTGCCTAAAATGGTCTCCAAACTGTCGAACTCAGGCTTTATAAACAAAATTTTCTGAAAAGTGTTTACAAAATGAAAATGAAGCGATACCATTAGATTAAACTAATAGTAAAAACTAATAATAAGAGGTGGATAAAAATGGCGCAAGTTTTTTCGCCGAGAAGAGCAATTTATATCCCTGCATCTGGGGGACATCCAAAAAATACAGAATACCGTGTAGCTTGGGGATTCGAACAATGGGGCGAATCTCCTGTGGCAGTAACAAAAGTTCAAATGGTTTACAATGGTCGAGTTGCAGGGATGTTAAGTCCTTCGTATCCAGACGACACTCTTGATGAGAAGGCAGTTATCTTTGCGTTAAAGTTGTTAAAAGAAGGGTGGGGGACTAGTTCGAAAAAAAGTAAGGATGTGCTTGTATTAGCACAAGTTGACTCTATTGAGCAGTTAGAAGGCGAGATAGAAAAAATGCAAGATGCCATTTATAATATGCATCTAGAAATATATACACCACCATCGGGAGTCTCCCCTATCGTGAGCGTTGTGTTCAAAGAAAAATTTCTTGTTGAAAAGTCTTTGTACGCATTATTGTTTAAGGTAGATGTATCATAACATCTATCTTAGCAATGCCTTATACACTTTAAACTATAAAGGGAGTTGAATGCAAATGTCCGATAAGTACGATTTTTTGCGAGACGATGACATGGAAGAAAAGCAAATGAATTGGACAGAAGTACGAGAACACTGGCTTCAAGACATAAACGCGTTATATGAAAAAGTAAAAGAATGGTTACAAGAACCGTTGGCTGAGCAATTAGTTTTGATTGGTTGGACGGAACATACGATTTCAGAAGAAGGATTAGGGACATATAAAGCACCTGGGTTAAAGATTTTTGCGAAAATGAAACAAATTGAATTTATTCCTGTCGGCAGATTGATTATCGGTGCACAAGGAAGGATCGATATTTTTACAGATAAAGGAGATTTGATGTTGTTAAAGACTGAAAATGAAGGGGAGTGGATCCTAAAAGAAAAAAAACGAGGTGGATTGCATGAAAAATGGGATGAGAAATCATTCCTTGAGATGATGAGGTGGGCAGTCGCATGACAACGGCTTTATCCAAAGTGATGGATTGGTATGAAGCGACTGCAGAAATGCAATTTTTAGCTCAGAGGCAATTGTTACTAAGAGGATCGATATTAAGCCCGAATAGTAAATTTATTGATTTATCACACCAAGAAATTTTTGAGAAAATGAAGCAAATAAAAATGGAACTTGATGATTTAGCTATCGTTTCACTCGTTTCTGTTTTTGAATCGCTCGTGCTAGAATATGTTACGCAAATGATTTCTTTTTCAAAAGAGAATGAAACATTAACAGCTTTTGAAGAAAATTGGATTCGTTATGCGAAAAATCAAGTGGAGAGAGGCAGATTTACAGATATTCTTGATTTATTCAAAGGAACGATTGATTCACAGTTGGTTGGTAACGTAAAGAAGGCATATCAATATCGAAATTGGGTAGCCCATGGAAAAAAAGGTGCCAAAAAAGAAAGTATGGATCCATTAACGGTGTATGATATGTTAAGAGCTTTTTTAGAAAACATGTGGCTAATTTAAAGTCCTCATAACTCTCATAAGCAACAACCCATTATTTTGACGGGTTGTTTTTCTTTGTCCCCTTCAAACTTCCTCTTCTTCATCCGATATAAACAATAGGAGTGTATTATAAAGGAGCGAAAAATGATGACGATTGACCGTATTTTTTCTCAACCTTCTTTTTCGTTTGTAGATATAAACAATCAAAAGGCTACGGATGTACCTTTGACGCAAAAGACGGAGGATCAGCCAAAAACAGACGTGCCAAAAGAAGCGAAAGATGAGGCAAAAGAGTTGCCAAAAGAACAGTTAGAGCACATTATTAAAGGGATGAATGAGTTTTTACAACCGAGCCAGACGTCGATTAAGTTTGAATTGCACGATGAGTTAAAGGAATATTATGTGCAAATTGTCGACGAGCGGACGAAAGAAGTCATTCGCGAAATTCCGCCGAAAAAACTGTTAGATATGTACGCAGCGATGATGGAATTTGTTGGGCTGATTGTCGATAAGAAAATTTAAGGACGGTGAACAATCATGAGCACAATGCGTATTAGTGGTTTGGCGAGCGGCATGGATATTGACAAACTCGTCAGTGATTTAATGAAAGCCGAGCGGATGCCGCTTGATAAACTAAAACAAAAAAAGCAAATTTTAGAATGGCAGCGGGATGATTATCGCTCGATGAATACGTTGCTTCAAGATTTAGATAGCTATATTTTTAATAATTTAACATTACAAAGCAATATGTTAAAAAAGAAGACAACGAGTTCGGATGAGAGTGTTGTTACGGCGACAGCAAATACTTCGGCAGCCAATATTAGCACCAATTTAACGGTTACGCAAGTCGCCACCGCAGCAACTTGGGTCTCTGCAGCTGCTTCTAGTTATACACCAAGCGGTACAGATACGACATTGAAAATTAACGTGACAAACGGTGACGGCACGAGACCAACAAACCCTGTAACGATTACGATCGCAGCGAATTCGTCGTTAGATGCTGTTATCTCTCAATTAAACAGCAATAGCGACCTTGGCATTACGGTGTTCCGCGATACACAGACAGGGAAAATTTCAATTACAAAAAAAGATACAGGAGCCTCAGCAAGTCTAATGATGTGGGACGCAACGACTGCTTCGTTTTTCCAAAGCCTCGGATTTACAGGAGTTACAGGTGGTGCAGAATTGACAGGAAAAACAGCGGGAAAGAATGCGCAATTTACGATTAACGGTCTTGCGACATCGCGTTCAACAAATACGTTTACGATTAATAATGTCACTTATACGCTCAAAAAAGCAGGAACCGCTTCTGTCACTACGACAAACGATACAGATGCGACGTTTAATGCGATCAAAGGCTTCGTCGACAAATATAACGAAATTATTAGTAAAATTAATGCGAAAATATCAGAAGAACGCTACCGCGACTATCAGCCGCTGACGGATGAACAAAAACAGGCGATGTCGGAGAAACAAGTCGAGCTTTGGGAAGAAAAAGCGAAAAGCGGGCTTCTCCGCCGCGATTCGATTTTATCTAGCGGCTTAAGCCAAATGCGGCTTGACGTCTATAGCAAAGTCAGCGACCCATCGATTAATACAAACTATGATACCCTTTCGGAAATCGGCATTACGACGTCGAGCAACTATTTAGAAAACGGCAAACTCATTATTAATGAAACAAAGTTGCGTGCGGCGATTGAAAACGATCCGAATTCGGTGTATCAGCTATTTAACGCGAACGGCACGACGTTTGATACGAAAGGCATCGCCCGCCGTCTGCGGGACACGATTAAAGGCACGATCGGGAAGATTGAACAAAAAGCCGGAAAAACGGTTTGGACGAACCAGCAGTTTTCGATTGGTCGCGATTTGAATCAAATCAATAGCCAAATCGATGCATTCAACGACCGCCTCAAGCAAATCGAAGACCGCTACTATCGGCAGTTTACGGCGATGGAGGAAGCGATTAATAAAGCGAATTCGCAAAGTGCGTACTTAATGAACGCCTTTGGCGGCGGAACGAAATAGTCAACCACCCACCACTTAAAGCCTCTGGCTTTGGAAGTGGGGGGCTTGTAAAAAGCCCTAACATTGTTAATCGAAAGTAGGAAGGGCGATTCCTCCCCGACTTTCGTTTTCGCTTAGAAGTCGTGGTCTCCTCGCCCGATTATGATGAAAAGGAGTGTTGCCAATGGCTACAAATAATCCATATCAATCGTATCAAGCCAATGCGGTGCAGACGGCATCGCCGGGTGAGTTAACGCTTATGCTTTATAACGGTTGTTTGAAATTTATTAAGATGGCGCGCAAAGCGATGGAGGAAAACAATGTCGAGGAGCGCCATACGAATTTGTTAAAGGCGCAAAAAATTATTCAAGAGCTCATGGTGACGCTCAACATGGACTATGAAGTGGCGAAGTCGATGATGACGATGTACGACTATATCTATCGCCGGTTAGTGGAAGCCAATATTAAAAGCGATGCGGCGATTTTGGACGAAGTCGAAGGGTATGTGACGGAATTCCGTGATACGTGGAAACAAGTCATTCAAATCAATCGTCAGCGGCAATATGCGCAAGGTGGGCAAGCGTAGTGAGCGTCGTAGCGGAATTATGGGAAGTGACGAAAACGTTAGTAGCGCTGCTCGAAAAGCCGGTTGCTAAAGAAGCGCGCGAGGAAACGATTGCGGCGGTCGAGCAGTGGCTTGAGCGTCGCGAGGAGTTAATCGCCCAGCTATCGCCACCGTATAGCGAAGAAGAGCAGCGGCTTGGGCAAGAGATCGTTGCGCTCAATCGAACGATTGGACAAAAGCTTACACAACTTAAGCAACAAATCCAGCAAGACTTAAGAGCGTTAAAGCAAAAAAAGAAAGCGAACGAAAATTATACGAATCCGTACCAAGAAACGTTTTCAATGGACGGGATGTTTTATGATAAAAAAAGGTAGGTTATGAATATGGTGAATTTAACTCCTGAGCAATTGGCAGTCGTCCGCCAATATGCGGCGCTGCTTGACACGATGGAAGAAGGATTTGCTTATGTGGTGGAAAGTTTTCGAAATTATGAGCGGACACAAGGCGATGTCGTATTAGCGGATATTTTTACGGCGCTTGGACAAATTGATATGACGAACCAGCAGTCGTTTACCTCCTTCTTTGCGGAAGATTCAGCGATCATGGCGGAAATTGAACGATTTTCCGCTGTCACGGACGAAGCATGGAAGCTAGACGGCAAATTGAACGACCAAAATGTAAAACAGTACATTGTTGAAAAGCATTTAGCCCCTGCGTTCGAAGCATGGAAAACAAGCATCTTACACCACTTGCGTTCATACGTCGAACAATAAGGAGAAAGGGTGTCCCAAAAGTAACAGGACACCCTTTTTTATAACCGCATATACGCACCAAATATTGCGTAAAACTTTGGAGAAAGATCTTTTAAGACAGCCTCTTTTTGCTCCCTGTAAGCAATCAAACCGCCCTTATAATCGTCACGTTCATTTCTTTCCGCAAGTCGATTTCGTACGGGCTTTTGAGTTCTTCGCCGTATGGGTTTTGGATGATGCGGACGAGCGGCCGGAGCGGAAAATCAGGGAAAACTTTAGCGACGACGCCGATGTAGCCGGTGTTGAGTACAACAGTTGTCGCCACTGGGTAAATCGCGACATGGGAAAGAAAGAGCTTAATGAGTTCGTAATCGAATAAAATGTTTCCGGCAGCCGATAAATATTCTGCTGCTTCGTGCGGCGAATATTGTTTCCGATGATAACGCGCCGATGTCAGCGCATCAAACACGTCAGCAATCGCGACGATTTTCGCGTATTCGTGCATCTCCTGTCCCTTGATCGCGCGCGGGTAACCGCTTCCGTCGTACCGCTCATGATGCTGTAGCGCACAATGGGCGGAGGCGAGTGAAACGTTGCCTTGATTTCGTAACATCTCAAAGCCGAGCACGGTGTGCTGATGGAGAGCCGCTCGTTCCTCCGGCGTTAAAAATCCTTTTCTCTTCCAAAGCGCCTCCGGAATTTGCGTCATGCCGATATCGAATAAAAGGGCGCCGACCCCAAGCTCAAACAATTGTTCCATCCGATACCCTTTGGCGAGGCCGATGACGGCCGCGATCGTCGCAACGTTGACGGCATGATGGAAAAAATATCCGTTGGAAACAACTAAATCGGATAAATTGATCATCAAGTCTTGTTTATTTAACACATCTTCCAATATTTGTTTAAAAATCTTTTCGTATGCTTTTCCTAAATTAAACGACGAAACGCGATTCATCAATGATTTTTCATTAATGAGCGACGTCATCGTTTCATATACTTTTTTTACAGCCTGCTTCCGGATTGTGGAGTTGAGCATCGGCCATGCCGTGATATCAAACGTATACCGGTCATCGATGTAAAGATATTGAATCCCTTTTTGCCTTAACGCGTGAATATACGGATCTGTCAATTTGACGCCTTTTGACAATAAAATCGCACCGTTCGCGCCAAAAATGTCGACAGCTAGTATATCGCCGCTTTTCGCTTCCGAGATGTGTAACTTGCGCATGGTCAAACACTCCGTATATAGTAAAATTGAACTAGAATAAACGAATGATTGCCTAAGTAAATATTACCACATAAACACCTTTGTTTCACAAAATTTTCAAAAAAACATTCGACGTTTGAAGAAGGATTTTGTAGGGTATTGTAGAATTATATATATAACCTTTTATTAAAGGAGGCATACAGCGTATGAAGTACAACATTCGCGGTGAAAACATTGAGGTGACCCAAGCATTGCGGGAGTATGTCGAGAAAAAAATCGGCAAATTAGAACGCTATTTTGAATCAACGGAAGGAGTAACAGTACACGTTAATTTAAAAGTATATAACGATAAACAAGCTAAAATTGAAGTAACAATCCCGATGCCGCAATTAGTGTTGCGCGCCGAAGAACGCCATGATGATATGTATGCGGCGATCGATTTAGTGACGGATAAATTAGAACGCCAAATCCGGAAACATAAAACGAAAGTCAACCGGAAATGGCGAGATAAAGAGGCGAAACATGTGTTTGCGCCAAACGACGTTTCGGCTGCGTCGGTAGAAACGGAAGAAGAAGAATTCGAGCTCGTGCGGACGAAGCGATTCAGCTTAAAGCCGATGGACAGCGAAGAAGCGATTTTGCAAATGAATATGCTTGGCCATAATTTTTTCGTCTTTACAAACGCCGAAACGAACCGTACGAACATCGTCTACCGCCGCAAAGACGGTCGGTACGGCTTAATTGAAACGAACTAACGCACACACCCTCTGTCGCTTTTCGACAGAGGGTGTTATACTACTATTGGAAGGAGGTGAGGGAGGATGGAGGCCATTTTGCGCGAAATTTTAGCGAAAGTGACGAATATTGAAAGTAGTTTTTCGTCTTTTCAAGAAGAAGTGCGCGACCGGTTCACCCAGATTGACAAGCGATTTGAGCAAATGGATGCCCGGTTTGCGGAGATTGATAAGCGGTTTGCGGAGATTGATAAGCGGTTTGCGGAGATTGATAAGCGGTTTGCGGAGATTGATAAGCGGTTTGCTCAGATTGACGAACGGTTTGCTCAGATTGACGAACGGTTTGCTCAGATCGACGAACGGTTTGCTCACATGGAAACTCGATTAGGTGCGCTTGAACAAGAGATGAAAGAGACAAATAAGCGCATTAGCCGTCTTGAGGCGGATATGCGTGACGTCAAGGCGCGGCTTGAGCACGTAGAAACGCAATTAGGCGAGGTAAAAGAAACGGTGCAGCGCCTAGAAATTCAACTAGCCGATGATGTACATGCATTATTGCAAAGCATTTATAGAAAGATCGATGAAAAAGGATTTGAAATCTATGCTCTTAACAAACGTCTGTTGCGAGTTGAAGCAACGATCGAGCAACTGCAATCTCAAGTGTAAACAATTCCAGCGAGAACGCTGGCTTTTCTTTTTTCCACTTTATCCCCACTCCTTTCCGCGTCTTAGTTGTCACCTATTCCTGTAAATGATATCATGTAAATTAGTGATTCTATATGAAATAAGGAGCGTTCAGTATGCTTGGAGTATTAAAAAAGGTGTTTGATCCGAACAAGCGCCAAATCCACCGGTTAGAAAAAATGGCAGAGCAAGTCGATGCGCTCGGTCCGGAAATGGCGAAGCTTTCCGATGAAGCGTTGCGCCAAAAAACAGAGGAATTTAAAGCGCGCTACCAACAAGGGGAATCGCTTGACGATTTATTAGTCGAAGCGTTTGCGGTTGTGCGCGAAGGGGCGAAGCGCGTCCTTGGCTTGTATCCATATAAAGTGCAAATTATGGGCGGTGTCGTCTTGCATGAAGGCAATATCGCTGAGATGAAAACAGGGGAAGGGAAAACGCTAACGGCGACGATGCCGGTCTATTTAAATGCGCTTACGGGAAAAGGCGTGCACGTTGTAACGGTGAACGAATACCTCGCTAGCCGCGACGCAACGGAAATGGGCCGGTTGTACGAATTTTTAGGCTTAACCGTTGGGCTGAACTTAACGGGCATGTCGCGCGAAGAAAAACAAGCGGCGTACAATGCCGATATTACGTACGGAACGAACAACGAATTTGGCTTTGACTATTTGCGCGACAACATGGTGCTTTATAAAGAGCATATGGTGCAGCGGCCGCTTCATTTTGCCGTCATCGACGAAGTCGACTCGATTTTAATTGACGAAGCGCGCACGCCGCTTATCATCTCCGGAACGGCGCAAAAATCGACGAAATTGTACATTCAAGCGAATGCGTTCGTTCGCACGTTGAAAAAAGACGTCGACTATACGTACGATGAAAAAACGAAAAGCGTACAGCTAACGGAAGAAGGAATTACAAAAGCGGAGCGGGCGTTTGGCATCGACAACTTGTTCGATTTGAAACATGTGACGTTGAACCACCACATTAACCAAGCGTTAAAAGCGCATGTGACGATGCACCGCGACGTTGACTATGTGGTCGAAGACGGAAAAGTCGTGATCGTTGACCCGTTTACCGGCCGCTTGATGCGTGGCCGCCGCTACAGCGACGGCTTGCATCAAGCGATTGAAGCGAAAGAAGGACTCGAAATTCAAAACGAGTCGATGACGCTCGCGACGATTACGTTCCAAAACTACTTCCGCATGTACGAAAAACTAGCCGGAATGACCGGTACGGCGAAGACGGAAGAGGAAGAGTTTCGTAACATTTACAACATGCAAGTTGTCGTTATTCCGACAAACCGGCCGGTTATTCGTGAAGACCGTCCAGACTTAATTTATAAAACGATGGAAGGAAAGTTCCGCGCCGTCGTGGAAGATATCGCGGAACGCCATGCGAAAGGGCAGCCGGTGCTCGTCGGGACGGTGGCGATTGAAACGTCTGAACTAATTTCCAACATGTTAAAGAAACGCGGCATTCCGCATAACGTATTAAACGCGAAAAACCATGCGAAAGAAGCGGAAATTATCGCGCAGGCAGGTCAAAAAGGCGCGGTGACGATTGCGACGAACATGGCCGGTCGCGGAACGGATATTAAACTAGGCGAAGGCGTGAAAGAATTGGGCGGGCTGGCCGTTATCGGCACGGAACGGCACGAAAGCCGCCGCATTGATAACCAATTGCGCGGCCGTTCTGGACGCCAAGGCGACCCAGGGGTGTCCCAGTTTTATTTATCGTTAGAAGACGAGCTTATGCGCCGCTTCGGTTCGGAAAACTTAATGGCGATGATGGACCGGTTAGGCATGGACGATTCGCAGCCGATTCAAAGCAAAATGGTGACAAAAGCGGTCGAATCGGCACAAAAACGGGTCGAAGGCAACAACTTCGATGCGCGTAAGCAGTTGTTGCAATATGACGACGTTTTGCGTGAGCAGCGCGAAATTATTTACCGCCAACGCTTTGAAGTGCTAGATTCAGAAAACTTGCGCGACATTGTCGAAAAAATGATTCAATCGGTCATTGAACGGGTCGTGAACGCGCATACGCCGAGTGAAGAAATGCCGGAAGATTGGGATTTAAAAGGAATTATCGACTATGTCAACGCGAACCTTTTACCGGAAGGCGATGTCACGGTCAATGACTTGCGCGGCAAAGAGCCGGAAGAAATGATCGAACTCATTTGGCAAAAAGTAAAAATGCGCTATGACGAAAAAGAGCAGCAAATTGCGCCAGAGCAAATGCGCGAATTTGAGCGCGTCATCGTGCTTCGCGCCGTCGATATGAAATGGATGGACCACATTGACGCGATGGAGCAACTGCGCCAAGGTATTCACTTGCGAGCGTACGGTCAAGTCGACCCACTTCGTGAATATCAAATGGAAGGGTATGCGATGTTTGAAGCGATGATCGCTTCCATCGAAGAGGAAGTAGCGAAATACATTATGAAAGCAGAAATTCACAGCAACCTTGAACGGCAAGAAGTCGCCAAAGGCGAGGTGGTTCATCCGAAAGAGGATGAAGGGGAAGTGAAGAAAAAGCCGGTGCGCAAAGCGATGGATATCGGACGAAACGACCCGTGCATTTGCGGTAGCGGCAAAAAGTATAAAAACTGTTGCGGACGATAAGTGAGGGATTTTCCCTCGCTTTCGTTATGTTGCGTTCGTCGTAACGTTTGAATACAATAATGCTTGAGGTGAAGGTCATGATTGATTTAGTAGAAGTGAAGCAAGAACTAGAAAAAATGGCTAAGCGATTAGCGGATATTAGGGGGTCTCTTTGACCTCGATGCGAAAGAGGCGCGCATTCAAGCGTTAGAAGAGCAGATGGCCGCACCAAGCTTTTGGGATGACCAAAAAGCGGCGCAAGCTGTCATTAGCGAAGCGAATGCGCTCAAAGACTTAGTAGGCGAGTTTCGCGCGCTTGAAGAGCGGTTTGAAAACTTAGAAGTCACTTATGAACTTGTCAAAGAAGAGCCGGATGAAGACTTGCAGCAGGAGCTTGTTGTGGAGGCAAAAAAGCTAGCGAAAGATTTTAGCGAATTTGAGCTTCAGCTGTTATTAAACGAGCCGTACGATAAAAACAATGCGATTTTAGAGCTGCATCCGGGAGCAGGCGGCACGGAATCGCAAGACTGGGGCTCGATGCTTTTACGCATGTATACAAGATGGGCGGAGAAAAAAGGGTTTAAAGTCGAAACGCTCGATTATTTGCCGGGCGAGGAAGCAGGCATTAAAAGTGTGACGCTTTTAATTAAAGGACATAACGCTTACGGCTATTTAAAGGCGGAAAAAGGAGTGCACCGGCTTGTGCGCATTTCGCCGTTCGATGCGTCGGGACGCCGTCATACGTCGTTCGTTTCGTGCGAAGTGATGCCAGAGTTTGACGATGATATTGAAGTGGAAATTCGTCCGGACGAAATTAAAGTTGATACGTACCGTTCAAGTGGAGCGGGCGGCCAACACGTCAATACGACCGACTCGGCTGTTCGCATTACCCATCTTCCAACCGGCATTGTCGTGACGTGCCAATCGGAGCGGTCGCAAATTAAAAACCGCGAAAAAGCGATGAATATGTTAAAAGCGAAGCTCTATCAGAAAAAAATAGAAGAGCAGCAAGCCGAACTTGCGGAAATTCGCGGCGAGCAAAAAGAAATCGGTTGGGGCAACCAAATTCGCTCGTACGTCTTCCATCCGTATTCGCTCGTCAAAGACCATCGCACGAACACGGAAGTCGGCAACGTCCAAGCGGTCATGGACGGCGAAATTGATGTGTTTATTGACGCCTATTTGCGCTCCAAATTAAAGTAAAGGGTGATCGTTTGATCGCCTTTTTCTTTTTTACTTTATTATAGTAAACCGTTATTGCGTTAATCGGATGGCATTTACTTGAAAAAAAGGGCATGCTATACTCACAAAGGAAGGTGGGGAAAGCATGGGAAAAAAGAGAGACAAAACGTTGCATCCAACAATTGAAACGATCATCGAATACGTATACATATTGATCGGTTCGGCGATTGTCGCGGTGGCCTTCAACCTATTTTTATTGCCTAACCGTGTCGCTTCCGGTGGGGTTAGCGGCCTTAGTACGATTTTGCACGCGACGCTTGGCTGGCAGCCGGCGTATGTGCAGTGGGCGTTTAACATTCCGTTGTTTATCGCGGGGGTCGTATTGCTCGGCCGGCAGTTTGGGGTAAAAACGCTCGTGGGAACGATCTTTTTACCGTTTGTCGTCTATTTGACAAAAGATGTCGAACCGGCGACGCACGATCCGTTACTCGGCTCGCTTTTTGGCGGCATTGGTGTCGGCATCGGCTTAGGCATCGTGTTTCGCGGCAAAGCCTCCACAGGAGGGACGGATTTGGCCGCGCAAATCATTCATAAATATATTGGGCTATCGCTTGGCACGTGCGTCATTCTCATCGACGGCTTCATCGTGCTCACCGCTGCGATCGTGTTTGATATTGAACGGGCGCTGTATGCGCTAATCGGTTTATTTGTGACGAGCAAAACGATTGATTTCGTCCAAGTCGGTTTCGGCTATTCAAAAATGGCGATGATTATTACGACGAAAGAAGAAGAAGTACGAGCAGCGATCTTGCATAAAATTAACCGCGGGGTGACGAAGCTGTCCGGCTTCGGCGGCTATACAGAACATGAGCGCCCGGTGCTGATGTGTGTCGTTGAGCAAACAGAGTTCACGAAATTGAAACAATTAGTGAAAAGCATTGATCCATCAGCGTTTGTCGTCGTTATGGACGCCGCGGAAGTGCTTGGCGAAGGATTTAAACGTGCGTAAAAAATGCAAAAATCGGTTATAATAGAAGCGTATGCAATTTTTTCGCAGGGGGGAGTTCATTCATGAAGGGAAAACTAGTTGGCCTATTCGTAGGCGCGTCACTTGTACTAGCTGCATGTAGTGGGGGGAATAGTGCGAGCGACAATAAAGACAACGGCGGAAGCTCAACTGCATCCGCAGCAGAGCAAATTTTCCAACAAAGCTGCGCCAGCTGCCACGGTCAAAACTTAGAAGGAAAAGTAGGACCGAACCTCCAAAAAGTCGGCAGCAAATACTCGAAGGACGAAATTAAACAAATTATTGAAAAAGGGCGCGGCGGCATGCCAGCTGGCGTCATTCAAGGCGATGACGTCGACAAAGTCGCGGAATGGCTAGCGTCCAAAAAATAAGCCACAAGCAATCCAGTGCCAACAGGTGCTGGATTGTTTTTATTTTGAAATATAAATGTAAACGAAAAATAAATCGAACCATGTTATAATAGGTCTTGTGGAATTTTGTATAAATAGCGCGAGGCAGCACGAAAAATGACAACTACAAAATAAGGTGATTAAAATGATCGAAATGAAAGATGTATATAAAACGTATCCGAACGGCGTCATTGCACTGAACGGCATTAGCGTCCGCATTAAGCAAGGAGAATTTGTGTACGTCGTCGGTCCGAGCGGTGCTGGGAAATCGACGTTTATTAAAATGATGTACCGCGAAGAAAAGCCAACGAGCGGCTCGATTATGATCAACGGGGTCAATCTTGCGAAAATGAAGGACAGCCGGGTGCCGCTTTTACGCCGTCATATTGGGGTAGTATTCCAAGACTTTAAATTGCTTCCTAAGCTAACGGTATATGAAAATGTAGCGTTTGCTTTGGAAGTAATTGAAGAATCGCCGAAAGTCATTAAAAAGAAAGTAATGGAAGTGCTCGATTTAGTTGGCTTAAAACATAAAGCCCGCTTTTATCCGAACGAGCTTTCCGGCGGCGAGCAGCAGCGCGTATCGATTGCCCGCTCGATTGTCAATTCGCCAAAAATCGTCATCGCCGACGAGCCGACAGGAAACTTAGACCCGGAAAACTCGTGGGGCATTATGGAACTGTTTGAAACGATTAACGATCGCGGCACGACGATTGTGATGGCGACGCATAACCGCGAAATTGTCAACACAATCAAAAAGCGCGTCATTGCGATTGAAAACGGAAAAATCGTCCGTGATGAGGCAAGGGGGGAATACGGCTATGAGAATTAATACCCTCCGCCGCCACATGCGGGAAAGCATCAAAAGCCTTGGCCGCAACGGCTGGATGACGTTTGCCTCCATTAGCGCCGTGACGGTGACGCTGTTGCTTGTCGGCGTGTTTCTCGTCATTATGATGAATATGAATCATTTTGCGAATAAAATCGAAAGCGATGTCGAAATTCGCGTCTATATTGACGTGACGGCAACTGATAAAGATAAGCAAGCGCTGAAAGCGCAAATCGAAGCCATTCCGGAAGTCAAAGATGTGGAATATTCATCGAAAGAGCAAGAGCTGCAAAACTTAATTAAAAGCTTTGGCGAAGAAGGAGCGTCTTTCCGCCTCTTTGAACAAGATAACCCGTTAAGCGATGTGTACGTCGTCAAAGCAGCGAAACCGACAGATACAGGCAAAGTGGCGAAAAAAATTGAAACGTTTAAGTTTGCCCATAAAGTGAAATACGGGCAAGGACAAGTAGAGAAGCTATTTAAAACGTTGCGCGTCGCACGAAATGTCGGGATTGGCTTAATTGTCGGTCTGTTGTTTACGGCGATGTTTTTAATCTCGAACACAATTAAAATTACGATTTTTGCGCGTCGGCGTGAAATTGAGATTATGAGATTAGTAGGAGCAACGAATGGGTTTATTCGCTGGCCGTTTTTCCTTGAAGGATTATGGCTTGGCATTATCGGTGCGATTGTGCCGATTGTGTTGATTTCGTTCGTGTACTATAACATGTACGAATTTTTAAAGCCAAAGGTAACTGTTCCGTTTTTGCAGCTTCTTCCGTTTGATCCGTTTATGTGGAAGATTAGCGCAGTTTTATTAGTGCTCGGTGCGTGCATCGGCGTATGGGGAAGCATGATGTCGGTTCGGAAATTTTTAAAAGTTTAGTAGAGGGAAAGGGGAATAAAGTCGTGAAGCAAAAGGTAATGTCGTTAGCGGTAGCGGCCGTGCTTGGTGTGACAAGCTTTTCGCCTTATGTGGCGGCTGCGGTGAGCAATCAAGAAATTCAACAGAAGCGAAATGCGATTAACAGCATTCAATCGAAACAGTCTTCTTTGCAAGGAAAAATGAGCAAAGCCGATCAACAAATTGAACAGTTACAGACACAGCAAGCGCAACTCGCGGAAGAAATGAAGAAGTTAGATATGGCCGTATCCGAAACGAGTGAAAAAATTGGTAATTTATCGCAAACGATCGATGACACGAAGCAAGACATTCAAGTGTTGAAGAAAGAAATTGCCGAAGTGCAAGCGCGTATTGAAAAACGAAACGAACTGTTGAAAGAGCGGGTTCGTTCGTTGCAGCAAAGCGGCGGGGTGATTAGCTATCTTGATGTATTATTAGGTTCGCAAAGCTTTGGCGACTTTATCGACCGCATTAGCGCGGTGACGACGATTTTTGAAGCGGACAAGCAAATTATTCAAGAACAAGAAGAAGATAAAGCGTTGAAAGAAAAGAAAGAAAACGAATTAACGTCGAAATTGACGACGCTGCAAAACGATTTGCAAGAGTTGGAACAATTAAAACAAACGTTGAACCGACAAATGGATGAAAAGGAACAGCTCATCGCGCAGTTAAAACAGCAGGAGCAACATATTAGTGAAGAAAAACTAGCATTGGCGGAGGAACAAGAATTGCTTGAAAAACAAGAAGCAGCGATTCGGGCGCAGCTTCAGCAATTGCTTGCGCAAAAGCAGCGAGAATCAGCGGGGCAACGTTCCTCAAGTGCAAGCAATCATTCTAGCGGCAATGTTCCGCAGGTGACAGACGGTGCGTTTATGCGTCCGGCGAACGGGCCGATTACATCCGGCTTCGGTCCGCGCGGTGGGGAATTCCATTACGGTGTTGATATCGGCAAACGGGCGGCGGAAGTGCCGGTCGTCGCGGCAGCCGACGGTTACGTGTTCCGTTCCTACTATTCTTCTAGTTATGGAAACGTCGTGTTTATTACTCATGTCATTGATGGGCAAGTATATACAACTGTCTATGCCCACTTAGAATCGCGGCTTGTCAGCGAAGGACAGACGGTAAGCAAAGGACAGATCATCGGTTACATGGGCAATACGGGCCAATCAGAAGGGTCGCACCTTCATTTTGAATTGCATCGTGGCCCGTGGAATGCCGCAAAATCGAACGCGGTGAATCCGTTAAGCTATATTAATTTTTAAATGTTGTAGAGACACAAAAAGAATAAAAATTAAAAATTAATAGTATAAAAATACACAATTTGTCTGGATCGCTATGATGGCAAGTTGTGTATTTTTTTTCAATAATGAATGATATAGTACACATGATGTTAGAGAACAGTAGCCTATATTAGATATGGAAAAGATGCTTAGAATAGAGGTGGAATCAAATGAACTTAAAACTTGAACTTACACGAGCTTTTTTCTTGAGTCTATTTTCAGCAATTATTTTCGGCTTGACGGCTTTTCTTGTCAGTGGTAGTCAGGTGGCCCATTTTGACGGCGCTATCATATCTTTCATTCAAAGATTTGAATCGCCTGCCTTAACTTCAGTGATGAAATTTTTTAGTTGGATCGGATCAGGACGAATCGTAACCATGATTTCGTTGATTGCCCTGTTTGTTCTATACAAAGCATGGAAGTATCGTTCTGAGTTGGTGTTATTTGTTACTGTCGTTGCGGGATCATCCATCTTGAATCAGCTGTTAAAAAGCCTGTTTCATCGTGCTCGTCCGAGTTTGCATCGCCTTGCTGAAGCGAGTGGATTTAGTTTTCCAAGTGGACATTCAATGGAGGCAGTTGCCTTATATGGTATTCTAGCGTTTCTTCTATGGCGTCGTATAGATCATCGTTTCGGAAGAGTTTTTCTTATTTTTATTAGTTTTTTCATGATTATGGGCATCGGTGTCAGTCGTATTTATTTAGGTGTCCATTATCCAAGTGACGTTATTGGCGGGTACTTTGCCAGCAGCTTTTGGCTCTTTGCAGCTATCTGGTTTTATCAGCGTTACAAGGAGAGGAATTTTGAGAAAACCCAGTTTGAAAAAACTCACTAATATATTTGCGTGTATTCATAAAAAATTAGCCGGCGTATTGATTAACTATAAAAAAACTGTTGACATCGCTTGATTCCTAGCTTTTCTGCCGTAGTCGGCTAAGCACAGCTTGCCGACTGGGAGTATTAGCATGCCCTCCTCGAATGAACGCTTTGCGGGCAAATTACATTTGCCCGCCGGCGTTCTTGTTCGAGGGAAGAGGCAGAAAAGCTCGTGTTCAGTCATATGATTCTGTATTTTTTGAGTAAAATAATGGATAATCAACATTTGTCATCTTTCTTGATTTTTAACATCAGTCAGTCTAAGAAAACAGATAGTAAGCCGGTTTGAAGCGAGCGGGCCCTCCTTTACTCTTCAGCTGAGCTCGGGAGCGGGATCTCGTCTTTTCTCGTCTTGGTCAGATAGATGACCAAGCTCAAGATCGTTATGAGGAAGACCGCACTGGTTCCTATCGTACCCAGACCAAGGCCACCCGCATGGCGAGGCTGTGACAGGTAGTCGCCAAGAGAGGCACCGAGAGGACGGGTCAAGATGTAGGCGATCCAGAAGGCCAGTACTGCATTCAGCTTGAAGAAGTAGTGAGCGATGGTGACCGCCCCGATCAGTGCAGCGAACATGAGCGCTGACTCCCAGTAACCTAAGTTGAGGCCCTCTGCTGTGAGATCACCGGCTGCAGTACCTAAGGCAAAGGTGAACAGGATAGCCGACCAGTAGAACGCTTCCCGCTTGACCGTGTAGATGGAGTGAATGGACAATGTCTTTTCACTCGCGTACCAAGCCGCAAAGGTCACCAACAGCGCGAAGGTGAAGATAGTAGTAGTAGTCTCAAGACTGACGCCGAGGTTGTCCACAAGGTTGTCAGAGATAAGTGTGCCGACAACGCTGATCAGCACGACTGCAAGCCAGTAGATCCCTGGTACGTACTTTCTTGATCTGAACTGGAAGAACAACGTGATGAGCAAGAGGCCACTCATGACAAAGGTCGTGTTGGTCAATCCCAAGTTCAAGTTTGCATTCAAGAAGTCTGCGGCCGTCTCGCCTACGGTGGTTGTCAGGATCTTGATGATCCAGAAGAAGATTGTGATTTTTGGCACCTTGTTCAACATCTGCCGATCTCGTAGTGGGGCGGCCGTAATTTCGTGAGAAATGGATCGATTTGTTGCCAATGAATTCATCTCCTTTTTGTTGTAATGAAACGAATCATGAATGTCTCCAAACCCATTCATGATTTGTTTTTATTCATTTGATGATTGTTAAAAGACCGAGACCTTACTTTGATATGCTAATATGCTTTAATGAAATTCACCTAGAAACCTAATTAAATTTAAATTAGAAGTCCATGAAAAAAACTTGTTTTTAAAGCCTTTGCTATGTATGGATTTGAGGATCGACCCATTTCAATTGTTTTTTATTGGTTAATCAACACACTTGAATGAACGTAATGTTAATGATTTTGGGAGTACTTATGGAAAAATCTCGTGTTTTCTCAAAATGTCCAAAAAAACTTCTATCGCTTTCGTATAAATCGACAATTTCTTTGGAATTTCCAATCGTAATCGTCGGCTTAATCAATGGATACCGTTTATGCAACTCCGCTATGATATCGGGAAGTATGTACTCATCGTACGTGTAGCTTGCTCCTGCTAGTTCAGATGCGCTTAGTTTGTTGGCGAAATTAGGCAGGGCGTTTCTACTCGTTCCTCTTAGTTTTATCCTAATGTATTGGATGAAGCGACGCAGATAGTTTATTTTATGGTGATGAGTGTTTTGGAGCTATGTGCTCGACAAACATATCGTAGTTCCTAACCGTGTCATAAACTTAGGGAAGAGGTGCTCTTTATACATAGTCATACTATACTTCCTAAGTAAAACATCCATATCAGTTGAGAAAATGGCCGCAACCGTGTAAACTGATATTGCGTACATGTGATCATACTTTGTACAAGCCATTCATATAATGATGATAAAAGGCATCGCACGGCACGTTGTGTGGTGCCTTTCCTTGCATGGTGTAGGGAGGAGAAAACATGAAGAAGCAAACGATAGCACTACTTATGGCTTTATCGATGTTGATCGGAGCGGGTGGAACGTATGCCGGCATGCAGTTTGCCGAGCGAAATGCGGACCGCACCTTCTCTATTCAATCCGAACAAGCAGCAAAAGAAACGACGAAAAGCGAGGAGGAAGAGTTAAAGAAAGTAGAACAAGCCTATAAACTCATCAAAAATCGGTACGTGCAAAAAGTGGATGACCAAAAGCTGGTTGAAGGCGCTATTCAAGGAATGATCAGCACGTTAAACGATCCGTATTCCGTCTACATGGATGAAAAAACGGCCTATCAATTTAACGAATCGTTAAATTCTTCGTTTGAAGGAATCGGCGCTGAGGTGAGCATGGTCAATGGAAAAGTGACGATTGTCGCACCGTTTAAAAACTCTCCGGCGGAAAAAGCAGGGTTAAAGCCAAACGATCAAATATTGAAAGTGGACGGTCAAAGTCTTGAAGGACTTGATTTGTATGAAGCCGTATTGAAAATTCGCGGAAAAAAAGGGACAACCGTTCGTTTAGACATTCTCCGTCCCGGTGTGAAAGATGTCATTAAAGTGAGCGTCGTTCGCGATGAAATTCCGATTGAAACCGTCTATGATTCGGTAAAAATGTACAACGGTAAAAAAGTGGGCTACTTAGAAATCACGTCGTTCTCGGAAAATACGGCCGAAGATTTTAAAAAGAAACTAGCGAAGTTAGAAGATGAAAAAATCGACGGGTTGATCATCGACGTGCGTGGTAATCCGGGCGGATATTTACAGAGCGTCGAAGAGATTTTGAAACAGTTCATTCCGAAAAATAAACCGTATGTGCAAATTGAAGAACGCAACGGCCATAAGCAGCAATTTTACTCCGATTTATCGGTGAAAAAACCGTATCCGATCGTCGTGCTCATTGATAAAGGAAGCGCTTCGGCATCGGAAATTTTAGCAGGTGCGATGAAAGAAGCGGGCGGTTACAAGCTTGTCGGTGAAACATCGTTCGGGAAAGGAACGGTGCAACAAGCGATCCCGATGGGAGATGGCAGCAACATTAAACTTACGCTTTATAAATGGTTGACTCCTGACGGACATTGGATTCATAAAAAAGGAATTAAACCGGATGTAACGGTACAGCAGCCGGAATACTTCCGCGCCACTCCGATTGATATCGACAAAGAGCTTGTATACGATATGAATAATGAACAAATTAAAAGTGCGCAACAAATGTTAAAAGGGCTCGGATTTGATCCAGGACGCGAAGACGGATATTTCAGCAAACAAACGGTCGCGGCTGTGAAGGAGTTTCAAAAAGCAAACAAGCTACCGATAACCGGAAAAATTGATAAACAAACGGCCGAATTGCTCGAAACAAAAGTGCTCCAAGCCGTTCGTGATGACAGCAACGACGCACAATTAAAAGCAGCGATGAAAGTATTGTTTCAATGAACAATAAAGGGCCTATCCAATCGGATAGAGCCCTTTGTTGCAAAAGAAAGCATTCATACGTTCACCCGTTCTTTCTGCTGCGTATTATTGTATAGATTTTCTTCAATCGTAAACCGTGGCCGACGCTTCACTTCTTGATAAATTTTACCGATATATTCTCCAATTAAACCCATACTCATTAATAAAAGCCCTCCGATCAACCAAATCGAGATCATCAACGATGTCCATCCTGATTGGGCATGTCCTAATAGTTTGACGATTAACGCATAAATGCCGGCGACACTGCTGAGAAGGAATGAAAGGAAGCCGATGAGCGTAATGAAACGAATCGGCGCCACGCTAAACGATGTCATTCCATCAAAGGCAAAGGCCAACATTTTTTTCAACGGGTATTTCGACTCGCCAGCGAAACGTTCTTTCCGATCGTAGAATACTTCCGTCGAGCGGAACCCGAGCAATGGAACGATTCCGCGCAAAAACACATTCGCTTCGCCGTAGCGGCTTAGTTCTTCTAAGGACCGTTTGCTCATTAAACGAAAATCGGCGTGGTTGTAAATAAGGTGAATTCCGATTTTTTTCATCAAACGGTAAAAACCTTGTGCAGTTGCCCGTTTGAAAAATGTATCGGTTTCCCGGCTGCGGCGTACACCGTACACAATATCGAAGCCTTCCCAATATTTCACGACAAACTCTCGAATGACGCGAACATCGTCTTGTAAATCCGCATCAATCGAAATGACGCAATCGGAATATTCTTTTGCTGCTTCAAGCCCAGCAAGAAGCGCCCGTTGATGTCCGAAATTGCGCGATAGTTTTACGCCGGTCACAAACGGGTTTTTTTTGCTCTCTTCCACAATGAGTGACCATGTTCGGTCACGGCTTCCATCGTCGACAAACAGAAGCTTGCTTTCCGGCGCAATAAGGTGTTCTGTTTGCAAATTTTGTAACACTGCTGTTAGTTGTCTTGCCGTTTCTTGAAACACATCTTCCTCGTTATAACATGGTACAACGATCGTTAACACCGGTTTTTTCACAAGATCTCCCCCCTTTACTCGACTTGATATAAATAAATTTTCCAGACAGATTGTGAGTCTTCAAACGTTTTCAGTAAGCGAAGATGGTTTTCTTTTGCATTCATAATTGGCACGGACGAAAAGAGGTAGCGTCCTCCCATTTTTTTAAATACGGCTGTATTCAATTCTAAATGGCGAATTTTTTTATGGGACGTTTTGCGAAAATCGTAATGTTTTCCTAACTCAGCCGAAAAAATGTATACGCGATTCCCCCAATGATCGAAGTAGTCTTTCAGCTCTGGACTTTTATCCAGTTCTTTTGCAATGATTTTGCGAAATTCATGTTTGTAAGACAACGGGTAAAAGTTGTTATACGTATCAAGCGTATAAAAGCCATTATATTGCGCAATGACCGGATGCAGCCCGATGCTGGCGACACGATAAGAACTTTGCGGTTTTCCAATATACTGTTTGATTTCACGAAACAAATGTTCGGCATAAAATTGTTTAAACGACGGAGTGCCGATGATTCGATAGCGAATTTCTTCGTTAAACGCCCCAAGCAGCACCGTTTGCAAAATAAGGGCAATAATGGCCATCTTCCGCCATTTTTCTTTTCGTTGCCAAAGAATTTGCAACGCTAACGCAAAATCTAAATAGATGACGAGCGGACGCAGAAAGTGAAAACGCGCAAAATTAAACGTATTTAACAACGCAAACCGCTCTTTCAACGGCTGCCATCCTTTATAAAACCAAAACGCATACCAGACCGATAAGACGAAATTCAAAATAAATAAAAATAAGAACCGTTTTTCCAGTGTTCCTTTTTGGTTTTTGATCACAAAAGCGAAAGCAATAAACAAAACAGGCAAAATGATAAAGGTGTGCAACGTCATCACATGAGTATGACCGAGCAAATAGTTTTTAAAGACAAGACGGATTGTATGCCAAAAGCTGAGTGTCGAAGAAACAAACTCGTTCCGACTTGTTGGTTCTTCCCCGAACAGCAAGGAATGAACAAGGCGATATTCAATCGCTAAAAACACGCCTGTCATGAATGCGATGCTACCGAGAAACGGAAAATTCCATTGCTTTTTGACAATCGCATCACGCAACCAAAGAAGAAACATCGCCGTTAAAAAGAAGAAAAAGCCAAGCACAAAACTTGCGTAAAATGGAAGAAGGGCAAGAACGAGCCATTCTTTCCATGATGCTTGCCGCCGCCGAATGGTTAGAAACGCCCAAAGCGCAAGCGGCATGCCGAGCGTACTTAACATGCCGGACGGCCAAAATGGGGTCAGAGCGAACGTCAAGGCTACTCCGACACGAATGAGATACGACTCTTTTTCCGGCAAGAAATGACGTCTTAATAACCAATACATGCCTAAAAACGCGAACACGCGCGTAATCGTTTGGCTTAAGGCATACGCGACCATGGATGGAAATAGCGCATGGAGCCAGACGATGCCGCTAAATTCGGTTCCGTAAGCGTTACGTGGCAATCCGTTGATGACTTGCGGAATTTTTGCATCGATAGGTCCGAACAACTCCCCGCTTCGTGTGAGCACCTTATACCAAGCAATATTGGAATCTAAATTATCGTGAACGCGAATGTGAGCATTTTCCCCAAGAATATAAAGTGGAGAAAGATAAAGAGCTAAAAGGAAGATTGCGATCCATATGGTCATTCGTTCTTTTCTTTCGAGTGGGTAGTTGTCTTGCATGAACGTTCTCCACCCCTTTCTGCGTTATATTAGTTTTTCACAGAGCGGGATTCATTATAAATAAAAATGATTAAAAAAAAATAAGAAATGTATGAGAAAAAAAGAAGAACCCTCTCAATTTTTTGTGAAAAGATTGTGAGGGCATATGGGTGAGAAGTGATCGTTTAAACAAACATGTTCATAATCCGGCTCATGCCGCGGCGTTTTTGTTTTTTTGACAAGGTGTCATCAGTTTCTTGCTTTTGATTCATTTGTTCTAACAGAGCAAGACGTTGTTCTAATTGACGAATGTAAGCGTTGAGTTCTTCAATTTCTTGGCGGTGCTGCAAAATCTGGAACGAAACGACTTCGTCTGCTTTTTGGTCCATCTGTCGTTCGACGCGTTGCAGGCGTGAGGTGAATTTGTCAAGGTGCGGTTGGATATAGGTGGAGAAAAATGTTTCTGGACATAGAACTTTTTCCTTTTCTTCTTCGATCTCAAATTCTTCGAGAACGGCACCGTGTTCAAATTTAATTTGTTCGAGCAATGCGATCGTTTCGGCATCAAATACGTAATGGCCGGCCTCATTTTTTTGGCACGGAATGTTATACCTTTTCACCCAGCGCTGAACGGTTTTTGGCGACACCCCAAGCCGTTTGGCGACATTGCTTGTTTTCAATTCCATTGTTCTTTCCTCCTCTTTATTTTCTTGTTTATATCATTTTTTCATCGGAATGATATTTCCTTTCAGCTTGACAAAACTAGTGTTCATTCGGCAAAGAAAGTGGAAATAGGAAACGATTCGCCAATAATTTGAAAAATGTATGCAGGCAGTTGGCGGATTTGATAGAATGGATAGTAAGAGAAGCGTTCACTACAGGGGGGAAACAAATGGCGTCGGAATGGATAAGGGAGTTGCTGACTGGTATCGGCCGGGGATTGCTGCAGCCGTTATTATATTACGGTATTTTGCTCGCGGCGTTTGTCGGATGGCGTCGGGTGAAACGGGAGCGCCGATCTTTTCATATTCGCGTCTATGATTGGTTTCATGAAAGCAAGTTTTTTTGGCGGAGCGGACTTGGCGTCGGTCTTTTGCTTTCGCTTCTGACGGTTGTAGTAGGCGTGGTCGTTCCACCTGATGGGGGATTGTTGCTTTTTTATGTGACGGCTTTGCTCGGCTTGACGTTGCAAATGCGACTATTATCTCCCGCTTATACGCTCGGGTTGACGATGTTGGCAGTAGCGGTTTTCACCAAATACGAAAAAACAAAACCGTTTTTTTCGGTTTATTTTCCGAAGCTGCAAGAAACGAACGGCGCGTCTTTCGCGGTGTTGCTGGCGTTGCTTTTATTGGCAGAAGCGTGGCTTATTTTGCGCAACGGAGCGGAAGGGACGTCACCGCAATTGGCGAAAAGTAAGCGCGGGTTAGTGGTCGGCGAGCATTGGACAGAGCGGCTTTGGCTTGTGCCGGTGTTGTTGCCAATTCCAGACGGGTCCATTTCTTCTCCGTTTTGGTGGTGGCCGTTGTTTCCAGCCGGCGATGGTTCGTATTCGTTTTTGCTTGTGCCGTTTTTGCTCGGGTTTTCGCAGCGCGTGCAAGGCATGCACCCGCATACTTCCATTCAGCTTGCAGGTCAGCGAGTGCTTCGATTAGCTGTGGTCGTCGGCGCTTTGGCCGTCGCCAGCTATTGGTACCATTCGCTCGTCATTGTAGCGGCGGCTGTTTCGTTATTTGGGCGCGAATGGATCGCGTTTTGGCAGCATACGCAAGACCAGGCGCAACCGCCGTATTTTGCGAAGCGGGCGCATGGGCTTGTCATTTTAGGTATTCTGCCAGACTCAAAAGCGGAAAAAATGGCGTTGAAAATCGGGGAAATCATCGTGAGAGTGAACGGAACGCCAGTGAAAACAGAAGAAGAGTTTTACGAGGCGCTCCAGCATAACCGAGCCTATTGCAAACTGGAAGTGTTGGATGAAAACGGGGAAATTCGGTTTGTTCAAGGGGCGCTATATGAAGACGAACACCATGAGCTTGGGTTATTGTTTGTACGAGATCGGGAAAAATGGACATCGGAAGCGGTGTAGAGAAGGAGTTTTTTATATGTGGTTTATCATTGCATTAATTGTGCCGTTTTTATTAGTGTTGTTATTTACGCGCGTCACGTACAACCATTATGTCGGGACGTTGCTGACGGTAGCGCTGTTAGTGACCTCTTACGTGAAAGGTTATACGAACGAGCTGCACGAAATTTTGGCAGACATCGCCTCGACGGCGGCAGGGTTTTTATATGCGGAAAAAATGGTAAGAAATCTTAAAAAATAACGTGCTTTCCGGTTTGGAAGGCACTTTTTTTTGAGAAAAAACGAATGTAAGTTCGTGTTTTTGTGCATCTTCCTGTTGGATATGATACAATGAAACATAGGATAAATGCGCATAGGAGGATTGGTGCAGTGAACGATCAGTTTGAGTTAGTGTCCGCCTACGAGCCGCGAGGCGATCAGCCGAAAGCGATCGCTAAACTCGTCGAAGGAATACGAAATGGCGTCAAGCACCAAACGTTATTAGGAGCGACGGGAACAGGAAAGACGTTTACGATTTCGAACGTCATTCAACAAGTGAACAAACCGACGCTTGTCATCGCTCATAATAAAACGTTGGCCGGCCAGCTTTACAGCGAGTTGAAAGAATTTTTTCCGAACAACGCGGTTGAATATTTTGTCAGCTACTACGATTACTACCAGCCGGAAGCATATGTCCCGCAGACGGATACGTATATCGAAAAAGATGCGAGCATTAACGATGAAATCGATAAACTTCGGCACTCAGCGACATCGGCGCTGTTTGAACGGCGCGATGTCATTATCGTTGCGAGTGTGTCATGTATTTACGGCTTAGGTTCGCCGGAAGAATATCGCGAACTCGTCGTTTCGTTACGCACTGGCATGGAGATTGAACGGAACGAGCTATTGCGCCGCCTCGTTGATGTGCAATATACACGAAACGATATTGATTTCCATCGCGGTACGTTTCGCGTGCGCGGTGACGTTGTTGAAATTTTCCCAGCGTCGCGCGATGAACATTGCATTCGCATCGAATTTTTCGGTGATGAAATTGACCGGATTCGCGAAGTGGATGCACTGACAGGCGAAGTGATCGGAGAGCGGGAACATGTCGCGATTTTTCCGGCGTCCCACTTCGTCACGCGTGAGGAAAAAATGCAGCTAGCGATTCAAAGCATTGAACAGGAGTTGGAACAGCGGCTGCAAGAACTACGGGAGCAAGGCAAGCTGTTAGAAGCGCAGCGGTTGGAGCAGCGGACGCGCTACGACTTGGAAATGATGCGGGAAATGGGGTTTTGTTCCGGGATTGAAAACTATTCCCGCCATTTAGCGTTGCGTCCGCCCGGTTCGACGCCGTATACGCTGTTAGATTATTTTCCAGACGACTTTCTCATCGTCATTGATGAATCGCACGTGACGGTGCCGCAAATTCGCGGTATGTATAACGGCGATAAGGCGCGCAAGCAAGTGCTCGTCGATCACGGCTTCCGCTTGCCGTCGGCGCTCGATAACCGCCCGCTCACGTTCGAAGAGTTTGAGCAAAAAATCAACCAAGTCATTTACGTATCGGCAACGCCAGGTCCATACGAGCTTGAGCATAGCCCAGAAGTTGTTGAGCAAATTATTCGCCCAACCGGCTTGCTTGACCCGACAATTGATGTTCGTCCGATTCGCGGGCAAATTGACGATTTAGTCGGAGAAATTCACGAGCGCATTAAGCGGAATGAACGAACACTTGTGACGACGCTCACGAAAAAAATGGCTGAAGATTTGACCGACTATTTGAAAGACATCGGCATGAAAGTAGCGTATTTGCATTCCGAAATTAAAACGTTGGAACGGATTGAAATTATTCGCGATTTACGGTTAGGTAAATACGATGTGCTCGTCGGCATTAACTTATTACGGGAAGGGCTAGATATTCCAGAAGTATCGCTCGTGGCGATTTTAGATGCCGACAAAGAAGGATTTTTGCGCTCGGAGCGCTCGCTCATCCAAACAATTGGTCGCGCCGCCCGCAACGCGAACGGCCACGTCATTATGTACGCGGATACGATCACGAAATCGATGGAAATCGCCATTAACGAAACGAAGCGGCGCCGGGCGATTCAAGAAGCGTATAACCGCGAACATGGCATCGTGCCGCAAACGATCAAAAAAGGTATTCGCGATGTTATTCGCGCCACGTACGCAGCCGAGCAGCAAGAAACGTACGAATCGAAACAAGACTACAGCAAACTGACGAAAAAAGAACGGGAAAAACTCATTGCAAGCTTGGAAAAAGAGATGAAAGAAGCGGCCAAAGCGCTTGATTTTGAACGCGCGGCCGAACTGCGCGATTTAATTTTTGAGCTTAAAGTGGAAGGATGATCGGAAGCGTATGGCAATGGATAAAATTATTATTAAAGGAGCACGGGCGCACAACTTAAAAAATATTGACGTCGAAATTCCGCGCGATCAGCTCGTTGTGCTGACCGGCTTATCCGGTTCCGGAAAATCGTCGCTCGCCTTTGATACGATTTACGCCGAAGGGCAGCGCCGCTACGTCGAATCGTTGTCGGCGTATGCCCGCCAGTTTTTAGGGCAAATGGATAAACCCGACGTCGATGCGATTGAAGGGTTGTCGCCAGCGATTTCGATTGACCAAAAAACGACAAGCCGCAACCCGCGATCAACGGTTGGGACGGTGACGGAAATTTACGACTATTTGCGCCTCTTGTTTGCCCGTATCGGCCGCCCCGTTTGTCCGGAGCACGGCATTGAAATTACGTCGCAAACGATTGAACAAATGGTCGACCGCATTTTAGCGTATCCGGAACGGACGAAAATTCAAGTATTAGCCCCGATCGTTTCTGGACGGAAAGGGACGCATGCGAAAACGCTTGAAGACATGAAAAAGCAAGGATACGTGCGCGTGCGCATCAACGGGGAAATGCGCGAACTAACGGATGACATTGTCCTAGAAAAAAATAAAAAACATTCGATTGAAGTCGTCGTTGACCGCATTGTCGTGAAAGAAGGCATCGCCTCGCGCTTAGCGGATTCGCTCGAAACAGCGTTGAAATTGGCCGACGGCAAAGTCATTATCGACGTCGTCGGCGAAGAAGAATTGCTGTTTAGTGAACGCCATGCGTGTCCGTATTGCGGCTTTTCGATCGGTGAGCTAGAGCCGCGCCTCTTTTCGTTCAACAGTCCGTACGGGGCATGTCCGGAATGCGACGGCTTAGGAGCGAAATTGGAAGTCGATCGCGATTTAGTCATTCCGAATGAGGAATTAACGTTGCGTGAGCATGCGATCGCTCCGTGGGAGCCACAAAGCTCGCAATATTATCCGCAGCTGTTAGAAGCGGTATGCCGCCATTACAACATCGATATGGACGTTCCGGTGAAAGAGCTGCCTAAAGCGCAACTCGACCGCCTTTTATACGGCAGCAACGGCGAAAAAATTTATTTCCGTTATGAAAACGATTTTGGCCAAGTTCGCGAAAATGACATCGAATTTGAAGGCGTCATTCGCAACATTGAGCGGCGCTACCGCGAAACGAGTTCCGATTATATTCGCGAACAAATGGAAAAATATATGGCGGAACAACCATGTCCGACATGTAAAGGCAATCGGCTGAAAAAAGAAAGTTTAGCCGTATTGGTCGGCGGCAAGCATATCGGAGAAGTGACGGCGTTTTCCGTCACGGAAGCGCTCGAATTTTTCCGAACGCTAAAGCTGAGCGAAAAAGAGCAAAAAATCGCCCACATGATTTTGCGTGAAATTATCGAGCGGCTCGGCTTTTTGCAAAACGTCGGCCTTGATTATTTGACGTTAAACCGTTCAGCGGGCACGCTGTCAGGCGGAGAGGCGCAGCGCATCCGCTTAGCTACGCAAATCGGCTCGCGCTTAACCGGCGTGCTGTACATTTTGGACGAGCCGTCGATCGGCCTTCATCAGCGCGATAACGACCGCTTGATTACGACATTAAAAAGCATGAGAGATCTCGGCAATACGCTTATCGTCGTCGAGCATGACGAAGATACGATGCTGGCGGCAGATTATCTCATTGACATCGGCCCGGGCGCTGGCATTCACGGCGGTCAAGTGGTCGCAGCTGGAACGCCGCAAGAAGTGATGAACAACCCGAATTCGCTGACAGGGCAATATTTATCAGGGAAAAAATTTATTCCGCTTCCGCCGGAGCGCCGCAAGCCGGACGGGCGCTGGATCGAAATCATCGGTGCAAAGGAAAACAATTTAAAAAACGTATCCGTCAAAATTCCGCTCGGCATGTTTGTAGCTGTTACCGGCGTGTCTGGTTCCGGGAAAAGCACGCTTGTGAATGAAATTTTGCATAAAGCATTGGCGCAAAAGCTGCAGCGCGCAAAAGCAAAACCGGGTGAACATAAAGAAATCCGCGGCATCGAGCATTTAGATAAAGTCATCGATATCGACCAATCGCCAATCGGGCGGACGCCGCGTTCAAACCCAGCGACGTACACGGGCGTCTTTGATGACATTCGCGAAGTGTTTGCGGCGACGAATGAAGCGAAAGTGCGCGGCTATCAAAAAGGAAGATTCAGCTTTAATGTGAAAGGCGGGCGCTGTGAGGCGTGCCGCGGTGATGGCATTATTAAAATTGAAATGCACTTTTTGCCGGATGTGTACGTTCCATGTGAAGTATGCCACGGCAAACGATATAACCGGGAAACGCTCGAAGTGAAATATAAAGATAAAAACATCGCCGAAGTGCTAGAGATGACGGTCGAAGATGCGCTTGCGTTCTTCGAAAATATCCCGAAAATTAAGCGGAAATTGCAGACGATTTACGATGTCGGCTTAGGCTATATTCAACTTGGCCAGCCGGCGACGACTTTATCCGGCGGGGAAGCGCAGCGGGTGAAGCTCGCTTCCGAATTGCACAGACGCTCGACCGGCCGCACGCTCTATATTTTAGATGAGCCGACAACTGGGCTACATGTTGATGATATTGCTCGATTGTTAAAAGTGTTGCAGCGGCTCGTCGATAACGGGGATACGGTGCTTGTCATCGAGCATAATCTCGATGTCATTAAAGCGGCGGACTACATTATTGACCTTGGTCCAGAAGGCGGCGACCAAGGTGGGCAAATTGTTGCGGTTGGAACGCCGGAAGAAGTCGCACAAGTGGAAAGTTCTTATACCGGCCAATATTTAAAACCGATTTTAGAGCGCGACCGGAAGCGGATGAGCGCGATGTACGAAGTGCCGAGCGTATAATGCTCGGCGTTTTTTATATGATTGAAACTTTTATGAACGTGCATCGTATGTATAAGTAAAAAGAAAGGAGTTGGAAATAATGGAAGGAAATAAATTAGTAGCGGCATTATGTTATTTTAGTGTCTTGTTTGCTCCATTTTTATTCCCGATTATCGTCTATTTTGTCACGAAACATGAGCGAGTAAAGCGGCATGCGAGAACATCGTTGCTTTCGCATTGCATTCCAATCGTCCTCTTTGCCTTTAGTGCGATTATGGTCATCGTCCTTGGAATGAGTGAAAACGACACCTTTTTCGCTTGGTGGCTTTTTGGAATGATTGGCGGAGGAATTGCGCATGTCATCGTCGCAATTTGGAACATTATAAAAGGAATTAAAGTATTGCAAGAACCAGGAGGAAATTACCAATGAAAAAATTAGTTCGTCCGTTGCATGACCGGATGTTCGCCGGAGTATTAAGCGGCATTGCCCAATATGTGCAAATGGATGCCGCCGTTGTTCGGCTGATTTTTATCGCCCTTCTTCTCCTCACTGGTGTAATGCCGTTTGCCTTGTTATACGTGCTGGCCGTTTTTGTCATACCGAATGAGGGGATGGAGTCATGAAGTGGTTGGCGCATATTATTGTCAACGCTGTGCTGCTAATGGCGCTGGCGGGTTACTTTCATTCGATTCATCTGTCGGGCATCGGTGCCGCGCTTTTGGCTAGTTTCTTGCTGTCGCTACTAAATATCGTAGTGAAGCCGGTTTTAATTTTGCTGACGCTCCCTGTGACGATTTTGACGTTCGGATTATTTCTATTTGTGATTAATGCGTTGACCCTTTTACTAACGTCATGGTTGATGGGAGACTTGTTTACGATTGATGGGTTTGGCGCCGCCTTATTCGCTTCATTAGCCCTTTCTCTATTCCACGTCGTGATTGATGCGATCAGCGATCAAGATTAAAACGTTCCGCATGTGCGTGAACGTTTTCTTTTTTCACACGCGTCTCAAAAAGTGTTAAAATGGAAAAAGCAAAGGAGGGATTTGGATGCCAAAAGTGCGGACAAAAGATTTGATCGAAAAGTTCCAGCTCGAATTAATTAGCGGGGCGGAAGGAGTGCATCGTCCGATTACAACGAGCGATTTGTCGCGCCCGGGCATTGAAATGGCGGGGTATTTCGCTTATTATCCGGCGGAGCGGATTCAATTGTTAGGAAAAACGGAGCTTTCTTTTTTTGAAAAATTAAATCCGCGTGAAAAGAAAATTCGCATGGAAAAGCTTTGTACCGATATTACGCCAGGCATTATTGTATCGCGCGGGCTCGATGTTCCTCAAGAATTAATCGAGGCATCTGAGCGCCATTCTGTTCCTGTCATGCGTTCGACGATGAAAACGACACGCCTTTCAAGCCGGCTCACAAATTTTTTAGAAAGCAAGCTGGCGCCAACGACCGCTGTGCACGGCGTATTAGTTGATGTGTACGGGGTCGGTGTATTGATTACCGGAAAAAGCGGAGTTGGGAAAAGTGAAACAGCGCTTGAATTAGTCAAACGTGGGCACCGGCTTGTCGCGGATGATTGCGTCGAAATTCGTCAAGAAGATGAAGGGGTTCTCGTCGGAAGCGCGCCAGAACTCATTGAACATCTGCTGGAAATTCGCGGGTTAGGCATTATTAATATGATGACATTGTTTGGTGCCGGAGCGGTCCGGACGCATAAACGCATTTCGTTAGTCGTCGATTTAGAGCTATGGGACCCGAACAAACAATACGACCGTTTAGGTTTAGAAGAGGAAAAAGTGAAAATCATTGATACGGAAATTACAAAGCTGACGATTCCTGTAAGACCTGGGAGAAATTTAGCGGTCATCATTGAAGTAGCAGCGATGAACTTCCGATTGAAGCGAATGGGAGTCAACGCAGCGGAAGAATTTTCTGCGCGTTTAACCGATGCGATCGAAGACGGAGAGCATGATTACGAATAAGCGAGGAGGAGATATTGTTGGATACATCAATTCAGCCATTAGATCGCGTATTTTTACATCTCGGTCCGATTACAATTTATTGGTATGGGGTGATTATCGGAACAGGGGTGCTGCTTGGATTGTGGCTTGCCACAAGAGAAGCCGTCAAGCGCGGATTATCCAAAGAAACGTTCGTTGATCTTGTTTTGTTGGCAGTGCCGATTGCGATTGTTTGCGCGCGTACGTATTACGTCATTTTTGAATGGGATTACTATTCGAAACATCTTTCTGAAATTCCGAAAATTTGGGAAGGTGGGCTGGCGATTCACGGCGGATTAATTGGAGCGATCATCACGGGAATTGTGTTTGCGAAGCGGCGCGGATTGTCGTTTTGGAAGCTGGCCGACATTGCCGCACCGAGCATTATTTTAGGGCAGGCGATCGGCCGTTGGGGAAACTTTATGAATCAAGAGGCGCACGGCGGACCGGTGACGAGGGAGTTTCTTGAAAGCTTGCATTTGCCGGAATTTATTATTAATCAAATGTATATTAACGGTCAATATTACCACCCGACGTTTTTATACGAATCCATTTGGAATTTTATTGGATTTTTGTTACTTTTGATGCTCCGTCGCGTCAATTTACGGCGCGGGGAACTGTTTTTAAGCTACCTTATTTGGTATTCGATCGGCCGCTTTTTTATCGAAGGTATGCGGACGGATAGTTTAATGTTAACAGCCCATCTTCGCATCGCCCAAGTGATGTCGATTTCGTTGATTTTGCTTGCAGTAAGCATTTGGATTGTCCGAAGAGCAAAAGGATTAGCGGAGGCGCGTTATTTAGACTAGAAAAGGAGAGAACGAGGTTGTTGGGGACGATCAAAAAAGGGTTGGCTGTGGGGGCCAAAACGACGTGGACGCTTGGTAAAATCATTTTCCCAGTTACGTTAATCGTATCGCTGTTGCAGCATACGCCGATTTTGCAGTGGCTCATTCGGTTTGTTACTCCATTGATGAAATGGATCGGCTTGCCCGGCGATGCGGCGATTCCGCTTGTACTTGGGAATTTTTTGAATTTATATGCTGGAATCGGCGCGATCTTGACGCTCCATTTGACGGTGAAAGAAGTGTTGATTTTGGCTGTCATGCTTTCGTTTTCGCACAATTTGCTTGTTGAAGTGACTGTTGCGGGGAAAGTCGGAGTCAACGTCGTGTTAGCCGTAGCTGTTCGTGTAAGCTTAGCGATCGTCTCCGCTTTTTTCATTCATCTTGCTTGGCAGGGCGGGAACGACATCGCCCAGTACGGCTTTATTTCTAATTCAGGAGAACAATTCACGAGTTGGAGCGATGTCATTCTCGCTGGTGTTCAAAAAGCGTTTGTTGGTATCGTTCAATTAGCGATGATCGTCATTCCATTAATGGTCGGCATTCAAATGCTAAAAGATTTGAAATGGCTTGACGTATTCTCTCGCTGGATGGCTCCAGTCACGAAAGCGCTTGGAATGAAAGAAAATACGTCGATGACGTTGGCGGCAGGGCTTTTATTCGGGCTGGCGTATGGAGCAGGAGTGATGATTCAAGCGGTAAAAGAAGACGGCGTATCGAAAAAAGATGTCACGCTCGCGTTCCTTTTTCTTTCCGCTTGTCATGCTGTTGTCGAAGACACGTTATTGTTCGTGCCGCTCGGCATTCCGGTATGGCCGCTGTTGCTCATTCGCCTCACAACGGCTATTATATTGACGGTTGCCGCTAGCTTCACTTGGAATCGCATTGTACAAACGAGAAGAAAGGAAGCTGTCTGATGAATATTCGCACGATTTTATTTGATTTAGATGGCACGTTAATCGATACAAACGAACTCATTATTCAATCGTTTTTGCATACGTTAGAAACGTACTATCCTGGAAAATATAAGCGGGAAGACGTGTTGCCGTTTATCGGCCCGCCGCTTTATGATACGTTTGCCGCACTGGATGAGGCGCGCGTGCAAGAAATGATCGCAACGTATCGCGCCTTTAATCATGCGCAGCACGATGCACTGGTGAGGGAATACGAAACGGTGTATGAAACGATTGAAGCGTTGTATCGTAACGGATTTCGCTTAGGGGTCGTGACGACGAAAATCAATGCGACGGCGATCATGGGATTAAAGCGAACGAAGCTCGATCCGTTTTTTCATTGCGTCGTCGGACTCGATGATGTAAAAAACGCTAAGCCGCATCCAGAGCCGATTTTAAAGGCGCTCGAGCTGTTGGACTCCAAGCCGGAGGAAGCGATAATGGTCGGCGATAATTATCACGATATTTTAGCGGGAAAACAAGCGGGAACGAAAACAGCCGGCGTGGCATGGACGATTAAAGGACGGGAATATTTAGAGAAGTACGAACCGGATTTTATGCTCGAAAAAATGAGCGATTTACTGCGCATTGTAGGGGTGGAATCAGTTTGAGACGAACGACGAAATATCCGGTATCCGGCGCGAATTCGCTTTGGCAAATTTACCGGACGGTTTCCTTTTGGAAAGTGTTTAAAAATGTGATCGTCATTCAAATCGGGCGCTATACGCCGTTTATGCCGCTGAAAAATTGGCTGTATCGCACGTTTTTAGGCATGAAAATCGGCGAAAAAACAGCGCTTGCTTTTATGGTCATGCCGGATATTATGTTTCCGGAAAAAATTAAGATCGGCCGCAACTCGATTATCGGTTATAATACGACGATTTTGGCGCACGAATATTTAATTGACGAGTATCGGCTCGGTCCGGTCGTCATCGGGGATGAAGTGATGATCGGTGCGAATACGACGATTTTGCCCGGCGTGACGATCGGGGACCGGGCGGTTGTCGGCGCTGGCACGCTCGTTCATAAAGACGTACCGGCCGGCGCTTTCGTAGCCGGCAATCCGATGCGCGTCATCCGCATAAACGAACCGCCTTCCAATTAAGCGGGAGGCGTTTTTTCATTTCGGGAAATAGGAAACAAAAGAATCGAAAAAATAGAGAGTCTGCTTTTTCGTCAGCCATAAGTTAAACCTCCCAGTTGTATTTATATAGCACCAATGGTTAAAGTATTAAACTTTTGGTGACAGGACAAAAAAGTGTTGATTCTATTTTTTTTTTGTTTTTATAATTTATATAAATATTTCTTTTAATAGAAATAAATGGCTCTTCACCACAAAATGTACTTGACAAAGAAAAATGTTCATGATACGTAAAATTAAAACGATCATTTTTTTCATTTTTTACCATTCGTCTTATTTGAATAATGTCGATATCATAATTTACTTTAAAAGTCAAGTACATCTTTCGGTGATGAACCAAATAAATTGATTAAAAGGAGATGAGAGTATATGAAAAAACTATTTTCGCCAATTGCACTTAGTTTATTACTAGTGCTACCCACAATAGCTTTGGCCGCAGGAAGTAGTTATTCTATATCTTACTTTTTTGAAACAGGTTTAACAGGTCAAACAAGAAGTTTCACAGGTGGTAAAGATTTAGTCGGAGTGTTTTACTCGGTAGCGTGTCGTGATTACAATTGTAATAATACTTTTGACACTACAGATACATTTAACGTAGCCCTATATAGAGATGGATTTTGGTCGGATGATTATATTGGCTCTAATAAAGCTCCCCGCTCGGGAAATAAAACGATTACTTGGAGTAATGTAGGAGAAGGTGACTATTATATAAAACTATCTAAAACATCAGATGGCACATATGTTAAGAGTCAATCCGGTTCCAAATTATATATAAAATAACAGGCGTGTTGATTAACCATTAAAAACCAGTTGACATCGCTCTATTCCTAGCTTTTCTGCCGTAGTCGGCAAGCGGTTCGCTTGCCGACTGGGCATGCTGTACGCATGCCCTCCTCGAACAATGAACGCTTTGCGGGCAAATGTCATTTGCCCGCCGGCCTTCTTGTTCGAGGGAAGAGGCAGAAAAGCTTGTGTTCAGTCATATGATTCTGTGTTTTTTAGTAAAATAATGGATAATCAACACTCGTGATAAAATAAAAACGATGTTTAGGGGGAAGTTGTTTGTTAACCTTTGATATCCCAATAGTTTTCCTGTTTTTTATTCCTTTATTTGTTTTGCTTATTAAAAGAAATCGTAAAAATATACCACTTTCAAAAAGTTTAATTTTTGTTATCTTTTACATTCATGTTGTTGTTGTTATTGGTATTACCTTGTTCCCCATTCCCTTCCAAAAGGAGTTGTTACATGACTTAAAAATAAGTAATATCGAGAGTTCAATGAATTTCGTTCCTTTTTTGTCTATTGCAAAGATATTATCGTTACACTCACTTGGAACAAGTTTCGTACAAATAGGGGGCAACTTTTTGTTGTTGCTTCCTTTAGGAATATATCTACCACTTTTATTTTATAGAATGAATAGCTTTAAAAGAGTATCTTTCATCGTTTGTTTATGCTCATTAATGATTGAATCTATGCAGTTCTTAATTTCTTTGATATTAAATTATCATTATAAAGCAGTAGATGTCGATGATGTGATATTGAACACATTGGGAGGACAATTTGGTTACCTGATATATCGGATAACTATTCCTTCAATTAAAAGGAATATTGATTTATCTCGTTTTACGAACAATTTGAGATTCAAGGAATAGCTTATCATTTTGTCTGTTCTTTTTTAGAAGGACAGTGTTGCGGAAAAATCAAGTACAGCTTTTGGTGAAGAACCAATCGACCATGCGAATGGAAAACTTAAAAAAGTCTTATAAGGATGATAGGAATTTACCAAACATATCAAACATTTATATGGGGTTATAGAGAAAGTGGATAGAGGCGGGCAAGTGCTGTTTTTTTGGCGGCAGTCTTGCCCGTTTCATTGTTTAGGCGACGTTCCCCCTTGACGCTGCGGCCGCAAAGGAGTAAACTACAAATAACTTCACTTCTCTACCATATTAGCAAACTAAAGTATCGAAAAAAGGACGTGTGATCATGTCAAAGTTGTTTATGTTTGAAAAACCGCTCGGCATGCGCGATACATTGCCGTTTTTATATAAAGTCAAAAAGCGTGTCCGTCAAGCGATGACGAACGAAATTGAACAATGGGGGTACGAGTTTATTGAAACGCCGACATTGGAATATTACGAAACGGTTGGTTCGGCTTCAGCCATTGCCGACCATCGATTGTTTAAACTTTTGGATCAACAAGGGCATACGCTTGTGTTGCGTCCTGATATGACCGCACCGATTGCCCGATTAGCAGCATCAAGACTTTATCAAAACGGAAACCCGCTTCGCCTTGCGTACCATGCGAACGTGTTTCGCGCTCAGCAACGTGAAGGCGGCCGTCCGGCAGAGTTTGAACAAATCGGCGTTGAGTGCATCGGTGATGGCACCGTGACCGCTGATGCGGAAGTGATTCGTTTAATGATTGCCGCTTTAGAACAAACGGGATTGCAGCGTTTTACAGTAGCGGTCGGCCACATTGGCTATGTGAACGCTTTGTTTTTGGAGATTTTAGGGAACGAAGAACGTGCCAACGTGCTGCGCCGGTTTTTATATGAAAAAAATTACGTCGGTTATCGCAACCATGTCAAATCGTTGCCGCTTTCATCGATCGATCAGCAGCGCCTCCTAAAACTTCTTGACTTGCGCGGAGACGATACAGTGCTTTCGAGCGCTCGCGAACTCGTTCATACCGAAGAAGGAATCAATGCGGTGGAGGAGCTTTCTGCGCTGTGGCATGCACTCCGGTTGTTTGGTGTGGCCGATACCGTGAAAATGGATATGACGCTCGTCAGCCATATGAGCTACTATACGGGCATTTTGTTTGAAGTATATGCAGACGGTGTCGGGTTTCCGCTCGGAAACGGCGGGCGTTACGATGAGTTGTTAGAAAAATTTTCGTGCAAAGCGCCGGCAACAGGTTTTAGCATCCGCCTTGACCGCTTAATCGAAGCGCTTCAGGAGATGGACGTGGAAGAGAACATCGAATGCATCATTTTCAGCCAAGAGCGATTTGCCGAGGCGATTCAGTTGGCGAACGAAAAACGACGCGAAGGAAAAAAAGTCGTGTTGCAACATATTGCCGGCATTCGCGATATTGACGCCTACAGCAAGCGGTACGAACCGATTACGTATTTGCTTGGAAGCAATGGAAGGGAGGAATAGGCGATGCTGACGATTGCTATGCCGAAAGGACGCATCTTTGAAGAGGCGCTCGAGTTGTTGCGAAAAGCAGGATATGCGCTTCCGCCTGAATTTGCCGAGTCGCGTAAACTCATGATTGATGTTCCAGAAGAAGGAATGCGCTTCATCCTCGCAAAACCGATGGATGTTGTCACATATGTCGAACATGGCGTCGCCGATTTAGGGATCGCTGGAAAAGATGTGTTGCTTGAAGAAGAGCGCGATGTATACGAACTATTAGATTTACACATTAGTAAATGTCATTTAGCGGTGGCTGGCCTTCCGAACAGCCGCCTGAACGATATCGCACCGCGCGTTGCGACGAAATATCCGAACATCGCTTCGAGCTATTTTCGCGAACAAGGAGAGCAAGTCGAGATCATTCCGCTAAACGGGTCGATTGAGCTTGCTCCGCTGATCGGTTTGGCGGATCGGATTGTTGACATTGTCTCAACCGGTCGAACATTAAAAGAAAACGGTCTAGTCGAATTTGAAAAAATTTCCGATGTGACTTCACGATTAATCGTCAATCCCGTTAGCTACCGGATGAAAGATGACAAAATCGATGAAATGGTCGAACGGTTATCAGCGGTGATTACGAACGAGGAGGATGAATCATGAAAATTGAACGAGTAACGGGACGTCTCTCATTGCGGCGGACGATTGAAACAGGTACGGAAGAGCAAAGACGGGCCGTTCAAAACATCATTCACGATGTTCGCACACATGGAGACACCGCATTAAAAATGTATACCGAGAAATTTGACCAAGTAACATTGGATTCTTTGCTTGTATCGGAGTCGGAAATCGAAGCAGCTTACAAAGAAATAAGCGAGGACATGCTGGCGATCCTTCGTGAAGCAGCAGCGAATATTCGTGATTATCACGAGCGGCAAAAGCGCGAATCATGGATGACGACAAAAGAAGATGGAACGATTCTTGGGCAAAAAATCACGCCGTTGGATGCGGTTGGACTGTACGTTCCGGGGGGGACGGCAGCGTATCCATCGTCTGTCTTGATGAACGTCATTCCGGCGCAAGTTGCGGGAGTGAAGCGGATTGTCATCGTTTCTCCGCCGAACAAGCAAGGCACGTTGCCGGCCGGCGTGTTAGTGGCGGCCCATGAATTAGGAGTGAAAGAAATATATAAAGTGGGCGGCGCCCAAGCGATTGCGGCGCTTGCTTACGGAACGGAAACGATTCAGCCGGTCGATAAAATTTTTGGTCCAGGCAACATTTACGTGGCGCTCGCGAAGCGGGAAGTGTTCGGGCAAGTAGCCATTGATATGATCGCAGGGCCGAGCGAAATTGTCGTATTAGCCGATGAAACCGCGAAAGCGAATGAAATTGCAGCGGACCTTTTGTCACAAGCGGAACACGATGAGCGCGCTTCAAGCATTTTGGTCACGCCGTCAATGAAATTGGCGATCGAAGTGGCAAATGAAGTGCAAAAACAGCTTGAAACGTTGCCGCGAAAAGCGATTGCGGCAGCTTCCATTGCGCGATACGGAGCGATTTATGTGACGGATACACTCGAAGAAGCGATTGCGGTCGTCAACGAGCTGGCGCCAGAGCATTTAGAAATAATAACCGCAGAACCGATGCTCGTTCTCGGACAAATTCGCCATGCCGGAGCGATTTTTTTAGGCCGCTTCAGTTCCGAACCTGTCGGCGATTATTTCGCAGGACCGAACCACGTATTGCCGACAAACGGCACCGCTCGATTTTCTAGCGGCTTAAGTGTCGATGAGTTTGTCAAAAAATCAAGCATCATTTTCTATAGCGAGCAAGCGTTAAAAGAGAACGGGAAAAAAATTGCCGCGTTTGCTAGAGCGGAAGGGTTAGAGGCGCATGCGCGGGCAATTGAGGCAAGGGGGACGGTGTGATGCGAAAAGCAGCCATTTCACGAACGACAAACGAAACAGACATTCAACTGGAACTAACGATTGACGGCGAAGGAAACGCTCAACTAGAAACAGGGGTGCCGTTTTTAACCCATATGCTCGATTTATTTGCGAAGCACGGGCAGTTCGACTTACACATTCGAGCAAAAGGCGACACCGATATCGATGACCACCATACGACAGAAGATATCGGCATTTGCTTAGGACAGGCACTGCGCGAGGCGCTCGGCGATAAAAAAGGGATTAAGCGGTACGGCAACGCATTTGTGCCGATGGATGAAGCGTTGGCGCAAGTTGTCGTCGATTTAAGTAACCGGCCGCACTTTGAGTTTCGTGGCGAGTTTAAAAGCCAAAAAGTCGGAACGTTTGATGTCGAGTTAGTGCATGAATTTTTATGGAAACTCGCCTTAGAGGCGCGCATGAATTTGCACGTCATCGTTCATTACGGCCGCAACACGCATCATATGATTGAAGCGATGTTTAAAGCGTTAGGGCGCGCCTTAGACGAAGCTACAATGATCGACCCGCGCGTCAAAGGAGTTCCATCAACGAAAGGAATGTTGTAAATGATCGGTATTATTGACTATGGGATGGGCAACTTATACAGCGTCAGCAAAGCGTTAGAACGACTAAACTATGAATATGTCATTTCGGGCGACCCGCAGCAACTGAAACAAACGAAAGGCCTCATTTTGCCGGGTGTCGGCTCGTTTCGCGATGCGATGCACATTTTAAACGAAACGGGCTTGGCGTCCTTTATCCGCGCTGCTGTCCGTGAGGGAATGCCGCTGTTTGGCATTTGCCTCGGGATGCAGCTGTTGTTTGAAGAAAGTGAAGAAAACGGCTTGACGGAAGGATTACAGCTGTTAAAAGGTCGCGTCGTTCGTTTTCCGGGCGTCACCGCAAACGGCGAAACGTACAAAGTGCCACACATGGGCTGGAACCGCCTGCAATTTCGCCATCCGTCCCCGCTGCTTACGAACGTCGAAGAAGGGTACGTGTATTTCGTTCATTCGTATTATGTCGATACCGATGACGATTCGGTTGTTTTGGCCAGCAGCACATATGATGTCGACGTCCCGGCCGTTGTCGGCAAAGGGCATGTGTTTGGCACGCAATTTCACCCGGAAAAAAGTAGCGAAATCGGCATGAAAATATTAAAAAACTATGCGATCATCGTCGAAGGCGAGGGAAAAGCGTGATGGCGGCATTTACGATTTATCCAGCGATTGATATGCGCGGCGGCAAATGTGTCCGTCTACTGCAAGGAGACTATAATAAAGAAACGGTCTACGGCGATTCACCGTTTGAAATGGCGCGCTTGTTTGCAGAACAAGGCGCACAATGGATCCATATGGTCGATTTGGATGGGGCAAAAGAAGGAAAGCGCGTGAATGACCGCTTTGTGCTCGAAATTGTTGAACATTTAAACGTGAATGTACAAATTGGCGGCGGCATTCGCACGGAAGAAGATGTCGCGTATTATTTGGAAAATGGGGTTGCCCGCGTCATTTTAGGCAGTGCCGCCATCGCCAATCCGGCGTTTGTGAAAAACATGCTTGCGACGTATGGCGAACGAATTGCGATTGGCATTGATGCGAAAAACGGGTTTGTGGCGACGGAAGGATGGCTGAACACATCGAACGTGAAGGCGACAGAACTGGGAAAAGAGCTGGCGAGCGCGGGAGCCGAAACATTCATTTTTACAGACATCGCAACCGATGGGATGCTGTCGGGACCGAATGTAAAAGCGGTAGTCGAAATGGCGCGCGCGACGGGAAAGCGCGTTATTGCTTCCGGCGGGGTCAGTTCACTTGAAGATTTGCGGACGTTGGCGGCATATACGGCGGACGGCGTCGTCGGGGCGATTGTCGGTAAAGCATTGTATACGAAGCAATTTACGCTCGCAGAAGCGTTAAAGGTGGTGCAGCAATGATTACAAAGCGGATTATTCCATGTTTGGATGTAAAAGACGGCCGCGTCGTGAAAGGCGTGCAATTCGTGCAATTGCGCGATGCCGGCGATCCAGTGGAATTGGCGAAGTTTTACGATGAACAAGGCGCCGATGAGTTAGTTTTTTTAGACATTTCCGCTTCGCATGAAGGACGGAAAACGATGGTGGAAGTCGTGGAGCAAGTGGCGGCGCAGCTGGCAATTCCATTTACGGTTGGCGGCGGCATTCATTCGCTTGACGATATGAAAAAAATTTTGCGCGCCGGAGCAGACAAAGTGTCGCTCAATACAGCAGCTGTGAAAAATCCTCAGCTCATTAATGAAGGCGCCGACTTTTTTGGTTCGCAATGCATCGTTGTGGCGATTGATGCGAAATATGATGAAACAATCGGTTCTTGGCGTGTATATACGCACGGCGGGCGCAACGCTACCGAACGAGAAGTCGTCGAATGGGCGCAAGAAGCGGTAGCGCGTGGTGCTGGCGAAATTTTATTGACGAGCATGGATTGTGATGGCGGGAAAAACGGCTTTGATTTAGCATTGACGAAAACGGTGAGCGAAGCGGTGTCCGTTCCGGTTATCGCCTCCGGCGGAGCAGGAAGCGCGGAACATTTTCTCGCTGCGTTCGTCGAAGGAAAAGCGGATGCCGCGTTGGCTGCCTCGATTTTTCATTATAAAGAAACGTCGGTGCGCGAAGTGAAACATTATTTGCGCCAGCAAGGGGTGAACGTCCGATGAACGAAGTCAACATTCGCTTTAACGAACAAGGGTTAGTGCCTGCCATCGTCCAAGATGCGCAAAGCAAAGAAGTGTTAACATTAGCTTATATGAATGAAGAATCGTTGAAAAAATCGTTAGAAACGGGAGAAACGTGGTTTTACAGTCGCTCGCGCCAAGCGCTTTGGCATAAAGGGGAGACGTCCGGTCATACGCAGCGCATTGTCGAGATGCGCTACGATTGCGATTGCGATGCGTTGCTCGTTCTCGTGGAACCGGCGGGACCGGCTTGCCATACAGGAAGTTATTCGTGCTTTTCGAACCGGCTCAATGGGGAACACGTTGAGCGATCGGCGCAGCGCTTTGCGATTATTAATGAACTAGAAAAGGTGATCGCGGCAAGGGAAGCGGAACGTCCAGAAGGGGCTTATACGACGTATTTGTTTGACAAAGGTGTCGATAAAATATTAAAGAAAGTGGGCGAAGAAGCGGCGGAAGTGATTATTGCCGCGAAAAATCGCAACCCGGAAGAGCTGAAATGGGAAGTAGCCGATTTATTGTATCATTTGCTTGTGTTGTTGCGTGAACAAAAGCTGCCGCTTGATGCCGTGTTGGCGGTGTTAACGGAACGGCATGCGGGCAAATGAGCGGAAGCTGGCTCATCATCCGGTGATGGTGAGCTAGCTTCTTTTATTTTTTTGGAAATGTTCCAGTTGGACGAAAGAATGTGATATACTTCTTTTCGGTGAATTCAACGGAGTATGGAGGATTAGATGAACAAACGATTCAAACCGAAGCGATCGACAACGAAGATTATTCCGTTCATTCAGAGCGGAGATTATTATTTTACGAAAGGATTAAACGCATATCGTCGCCGCGATTTATATAAAGCGAAAAAGTATTTGGAACGGGCGGTACATTTGGATGCGCACGAGGCGATGTTTGCCTGTCAGCTCGCGGTAGTGCTCGCTGAATTAGGCGAATATCAAGCATCGAATGAGCTGTTGTTGAAAATTATTGCGGAATTGGATCCGGACATGAACGAATGTTTTTATTTTTTAGCGAACAACTACGCCCATCTCGGGTTGTTTCGCGAGGCGATGAATTATGCACAAACGTATTTAGAGCGTGAGCCGGACGGTGATTTTGCCGAAGACGTGGAAGATTTAATGGATCTGTTAAGCATTGAGCACGAAGGGGGCGATATGGGCGATCAAGAAGATTTAATTACGAAACAAGAAAAAGCACGGACGTTGTTAGAAAAAGGCGAGTTTATGGCCGCGATTGACGTATTGGAGGCGATCGTGGCAGAATATCCGGAATTTTGGTCGGCTTACAATAACTTGGCGCTTGCCTATTTTTACATGGGGAATGCCGAGCGAGCGCAGCAAATTCTTCATGACGTGCTAGAAAAAAACCCGGGCAACTTGCATGCGCTTTGCAACCGTCTTGTCTTTTCGCATTATTTGCACGAGGAAGAAAACGTGCAGCGCCTCGCTGAACAATTGGCATGCGTTCATCCATTTTTAATGGAGCATCGCTATAAACTAGGTGCGACGTTTGCGCTCGTCGGCCGATTTGATCTTGCCTTCAAATGGTTGCGCCATTTATATAAAATCGGCTTCGACGGCGACTATTCGTTTTATTACTGGCTTTCTTATTCCGCTTACTATAACGGGCATGAGCAACTGGCGAAAACGGCGTGGGAAAAAGTGATCGAGCAAAGTCCAGAAAAGCGCGGACAAGAGCCGTGGGCTGTGCCTTTTGCAGGGAAAATGGCGCAATGGCTGACCGGCGCGGATATGGCGGAAGTGTTATACGGACTATATATGATGAGCAAATCGCTTACTGATGATGAGTTGGTCGCCTATCGCGATTTAAAAAAAGAACTGCCGGCTCAATCATTTGTCCGTGAGTTTGCGGATTACGTTTTTTCGCCGTCTTTAGAACCGGTGCCGCTGTACATTGCCGACAGCTACTCCGTTATGGACGAATTATGGCAGAAAAATTTGCTCGCAGACGAACAATTGCATATCGCATGGTTTCGAGTGTTTATTCACGCGTTAGAAACAGAGCAAGATTTCTCGAACCATCGAGCGTGGGCAGCGGCGACCGAATACGTATGGAGACAAAAGCAGGGCGAGCCGATCACGCAAAAGATGATGTCTGAAAAATACAGCATTTCTTCCTCCACTGTGCAAAAATATGTGAAAAAAGTACGGCAATGGCTGTTTTGAGCAAATTAATAGACGTTTGCTTGCTTGTTATATACGATAGAAGGTAAGGAAACAATAAACAGGCAAGCAAATCATAAGGGAGTGGAAATCGTGTCAGAAGAAAAAATTTATGATGTCATCATTATCGGGGCAGGTCCTGCGGGAATGACCGCAGCGGTATATACATCTCGCGCGAACATGTCGACATTAATGATCGAGCGCGGCGTTCCGGGCGGACAAATGGCGAATACGGAAGATGTGGAAAATTATCCGGGCTATGAGCATATTTTAGGTCCAGAATTAGCGACGAAAATGTTTGAACATGCGAAAAAATTCGGCGCGGAATATGCGTACGGCGATGTCAAAGAAGTCATCGACGGCAAAGAATATAAGACGATTGTAGTCGGAAACAAGCAATATAAAGCGCGCGCGATCATTATTGCGACAGGAGCTCAATATAAAAAGCTCGACGTTCCGGGCGAAGCCGAGTTGAGCGGTCGTGGTGTTTCGTACTGCGCCGTTTGCGATGGAGCCTTTTTCAAAGGAAAAGACCTTGTCGTTGTTGGCGGCGGGGACTCGGCCGTTGAAGAAGGCGTGTACTTAACTCGCTTTGCTAATAAAGTGACGATCGTTCACCGCCGCGATAAGCTGCGGGCGCAAAAAATTTTACAAGATCGCGCGTTTGCCAATGAAAAAATTGATTTTATTTGGAATCATACCGTCAAGCAAATTAACGAAAAAGACGGGAAAGTCGGCAGCGTCACGCTCGTAAATACGAAAACGGGCGAAGAACGGGAATTCCCTTGCGACGGCGTTTTTATTTACATTGGCATGGTGCCGCTATCGCAGCCGTTTGCCACCCTCGGCATTACGAACGAGAACGGCTATATTGTAACGAATGAGCAAATGGAAACGAAAGTGCCGGGCATTTTCGCAGCCGGCGATGTCCGTGAAAAAATGTTGCGTCAAATCGTGACCGCGACAGGCGACGGAAGCATTGCGGCGCAAAGCGCGCAGCATTATGTCGAAGAGCTAAAAGAAGCGTTAAAAGTGAAATAATTTGTTAACGAAAACGTAATATAGGTTTAACTCGGCTGTAACACGAATGAAATAATTTTCCTGTATGCTAAAGATAAGTAATTGACCCCCTTTTATATAAATCCTTTTCATGCACGGGTACCCTTTTCCCGTGCTTCTTTTTATAGTGGAATCCAACTAGCACCAGCTGGTTCAAAATAGTATAATAAAGTAAATGGGATTGTAGAGGATGTTGAGGTGAGCTAGTTGCAACGTGTGACAAACTGCGTCTTACGAAAAGATGGGAAAGTGTTGTTGCTGCAAAAACCGCGGCGCGGCTGGTGGGTCGCTCCCGGTGGGAAGATGGAGCAAGGGGAAACGGTTCGGGAAGCGTGCATCCGCGAGTATCGTGAAGAAACAGGCATATATTTAAAAAATCCAGAGCTAAAAGGTGTGTTTACAATTGTTATTAAAGACCAGGACCAAATCGTTTCCGAATGGATGATGTTTACGTTTTTTGCTGAGCAGTTTGACGGCGAACTCGTTCCTTATTGTGAAGAAGGAACACTTGCGTGGCACGCGGTGGAAACGATTCACGAACTTCCGATGGCGCCAGGTGACTATCACATTTTGGATTATGTGTTAAAAGGTTCAGGAATGATGTATGGCACATTTGTGTATACCGAAGATTTTCAACTGCTTTCGTACCGGCTGGACCCAAGTTAAGGGGGGAATCGAGATGAGTACAGGCTCAACGAGCGATATTCAAATGGTCATTATCACCGGAATGTCAGGCGCGGGAAAAACGGTGGCGATTCAAAGCCTTGAAGATTTAGGGTTTTTTTGTGTTGACAACTTGCCGCCAACGTTGTTGCCGAAATTTTTGGAATTAATGAAAGAATCCGGGAATAAAATGAATAAAGTCGCGCTTGTTATGGACTTGCGCAGCCGCGACTTTTTCGAAAGTTTATTTACAGCGCTCGATGATTTAGCGGAGCGCTCATGGGTAACGCCGCAAATTTTATTTTTAGATGCGAAAGACGCTACGCTTGTTGCCCGCTACAAAGAAACGCGGCGCACGCATCCGCTCGCACCGAACGGCCTGCCGTTAGAAGGTATTCGGTTAGAAAGGGAGCTGTTAGAGGAGCTGAAAGGCAGGGCGCAAATCATTTACGATACGTCCGATTTAAAACCGCGGGAATTGCGAGAGAAAATTTTACAGCAATTTTCTTCCAATAAACATCAAACGTTTACCGTGAATGTAGTGTCATTCGGCTTTAAATACGGTCTGCCGATTGATGCGGATTTAGTCTTTGATGTGCGCTTTTTGCCGAACCCGCATTATATTGACCATATGCGTCCAAAAACAGGGCTTGATGAAGAAGTAGCTTCCTATGTGCTAAAATGGAATGAAACGCAAAAATTTCTTGACAAAGTCACTGATTTATTGGCGTTTATGTTGCCGCATTACAAGCGGGAAGGCAAAAGCCAGCTCGTCATCGCCATCGGTTGCACAGGTGGTCAACATCGGTCGGTGGCGCTTGCCGAATACATCGCGAAACATTTTTCGGAAGACTACAAAACGCACGTATCTCATCGTGATATGGAGAAAAGAAAGGAAAAACATTCATGAGCACGAAACAGCGTCCGAAGATTGTCATCATTGGCGGCGGAACGGGGCTGCCTGTACTGTTGAGAGGCTTGAAGCAATATGCGGTGGACATTACCGCGATTGTGACGGTCGCTGACGACGGAGGAAGTTCGGGAAGGTTGCGCGATGAACTTGATATGCCGCCGCCGGGCGATATTCGTAACGTGCTCGCTGCGCTCTCCGATGTCGAGCCGCTCATTGTGGAATTATTTCAGCACCGGTTTGAAAACGGAAACGGCTTATCAGGGCATTCGTTAGGCAATTTGATTTTAGCGGCGATGACGTCGATCACCGGCGATTTTGTCCGCGCGATTCGCGAAATGAGCAAAGTGCTGAACGTCCGCGGCAAAGTGTTGCCTGCCGCGAATAAAAGCGTCGTTTTACATGCGGAAATGGAAGATGGAACGGTCGTATCTGGTGAGTCGAAAATTCCGTATTCAGGAAAACGGATTAAAAAAGTGTTTTTAACCCCAGAGCAGATTGATCCGCTTCCAGAAGCGATTGAGGAAATTCGCCAAGCGGATTTGATCGTGATCGGCCCGGGAAGTTTATATACGAGTATTTTGCCGAATTTGTTAGTTCCGAAAATTGGGCAAGAAGTATGCGAAGCGAAAGCAAAAAAAATTTATGTATGCAACGTGATGACCCAAGCAGGGGAAACATTGCATTATACGGCGAGTGATCATGTGAAAGCGCTGTACAACCATATGGAATGTGCGTTTTTAGATTTCATTCTCGTCAACAGTGGCCATATTCCGGAAGAGATTCAACAGCGCTACGCGGAAGAGCGCTCCGAGCCGGTGAAAGACGATGTTGACCAATTAGAGGAGCTAGGGCTAACGGTCATTCGCGATCCTATTGTCAGCTACGAAGACCGCGTCATCCGCCATGATACAAAAAAGGTGGCGGCGTTGCTCGTTTCGCTTTTAGAAACGCACTGAAACCGCACCTCCTTAATACCGGCTATTGATGATGAAAGATGGAGGTGAGCATGTTGTCGTTTGCATCGGAAACGAAAAAAGAGTTAACGAACTTAGAAGTGAAACCGTGCTGCTTAAAAGCGGAGCTGTCCGCTCTATTGCGAATGAACGGTTCCTTGTCTTTTTCGAACCGTAAGCTGACCGTTGATGTGCAAACGGAAAACGCCGCAATTGCTAGGCGGATTTATACGTTAATGAAAAAAGGATACACCGTCACGGTAGAGCTGCTTGTTCGTAAAAAAATGCGTTTAAAGAAAAATAATGTCTATATCGTTCGCGTCGTGGAAGGTGCGCGTGAGTTATTAGAGGATTTAAAAATATTAGAAGAACCGTTTTCTTTTATTCGCGTCATCTCACCGGAATTAGTGAAGAAAAAATGTTGCAAACGTTCGTATTTGCGCGGAGCCTTTCTTGCTGGCGGTTCCGTGAATAATCCAGAAACCTCTTCCTATCATTTAGAAATTTTTTCGCTTTATAAAGAACATAACGATTCGTTATGTGAATTAATGAACAGTCATTTTTTGCTGCATGCGAAAACGTTAGAGCGAAAAAAAGGGTTTATTACGTATTTAAAAGAGGCTGAAAAAATTTCCGAGTTTTTAAACATTATCGGGGCGCATCAGGCATTGCTCCGCTTTGAAGACGTTCGCATCGTCCGCGATATGAGAAACTCGGTCAATCGGCTCGTCAACTGCGAAACAGCGAACTTAAATAAAACGATTGGCGCGGCGATCCGGCAGGTGGAAAATATTCGCTATATTGATGAAACGATCGGCTTGAGCGCACTGCCGGACAAATTGAGGGAAATTGCGGAGCTGCGTGTCACATATCAAGACGTGACGTTAAAAGAGTTAGGGGAAATGGTGTCTAGTGGGAAAATTAGCAAATCGGGTATTAACCACCGGTTGCGAAAAATTGATGAAATTGCTGAAAAGCTTCGTGCAGGTCAACCAATTGATTTTAAATAAAGGGGAGAAAGAAATATGGTGGAAAAACAAGTGGAAGTGTTGTTGAAAACGGGATTGCAAGCGCGTCCAGCAGCGCTCTTTGTTCAAGAAGCGAACCGTTTTTCATCGGATATTTATTTAGAAAAAGACGGGAAAAAAGTAAACGCGAAAAGCATCATGGGGCTCATGAGCCTAGCCATCAGCTCCGGCTCGGTCATTACGCTGATTGCCGATGGTCCGGATGAAAAAGAAGCGCTTGAAGCGTTAACAAAATATGTTCAGCGGGAAGGATAAACAGATGAGGCTGCTCTCTTTTTAGAGAACAGCCTCTTTTTTATTATGATAATCTGAACCGCTGTCTAACACCAAGCGCCATCGGTGTGATGCGCGCTCCGCCCCTTCTTTCGGCGGCTGAGCCTCCTTCGGAGGGGCTTATGCGCTTATCGCCGATAGGCGGGCGCTTTTCTTATTTCTCATCGACACGCGTTAAAACACGGTCGATTAAGCCGTATTCTTTTGCTTTTTCTGCGGTCATAAAGTTGTCGCGATCGGTGTCGCGCTCGATTACTTCGATCGGTTGGCCTGTATTTTCCGAAAGGATACGGTTTAATTTATCGCGCAAGAACAAAATGCGTTTGGCAGCGATTTCGATTTCGGTCGCTTGACCTTGCACGCCGCCAAGCGGTTGGTGAATCATAATTTCGCTGTTTGGTAGGGCAAACCGTTTTCCTTTTGCGCCTGCGGCAAGCAAAAAGGCACCCATTGATGCGGCCATGCCGATACAAATCGTCGATACGTCCGGCTTAATAAATTGCATCGTATCGTAAATCGCCATTCCGGCCGTAATCGAGCCGCCCGGGCTGTTAATGTACAGCGAAATGTCTTTCTCTGGATCTTCTGCTGCTAAAAATAAAAGCTGAGAAACGATCGAGTTAGCGACATGATCGTCAATCGGACTTCCTAAAATGATAATGCGGTCTTTTAATAAACGGGAGTAAATGTCGTATGCGCGCTCCCCGCGGCTTGTTTGCTCAATAACTGTAGGGATTAAATTCATAAGCTTTCCTCCTTTGCCAATTTGGCTAAATCGTATGTATTTTTATGATACATAATTGGTCAATGAAGGTCAAACGAAAAGCGTTTTCCCTTCTATAGTATTCGCTACTCTCCCATCGCATCCCTTTTCCATCATATCCTCTTTTCTATTTTTTAAACGCATATTTTCCTCTTGCCAAACGGACTGGTCTTGATTATAATTGAATATGCAACTGAGCATTGTGCCCTCGTAGTGTAGTGGATAGCACGAGAGATTCCGGTTCTCTTAGCGTGGGTTCGAATCCTGCCGAGGGCGTTTTTTTTATCTCGATGGTTCAGATTAAAAATCACCAAACCCTTGATACGACTGCGTTTGCGGTCGTTTTTTATTTTTCGAAAATCCGATTGAAAACGATAGAATTCGAAAAAATTTTGCACGAATTTTGCACGGCTTTTTTATTTTGCATTGTACAATTCTGTCATCGTTAAGTCTACTTGTCGGGACTCTTTTTGTTCCATCTCATCTAAAATGTGCGAATATGTTTGCAAGGTGGTTACAATATCTTTATGGCCAAGCCGTCTGGACACATACTTAATGTTTATCCCCTTGTATAAAAGCATAGAAGCGTGCGTATGGCGCAGTCCGTGGCAGGTGATAGGTTTAACCCCAACCTTTTTACATAACGCTTGTAGCGTCTTGTTTACCGCGTTATTTGTGATGACTCCCATTTTCGTGTTAACGAACACTAAGTTCTTTGAATTTCGCAATCCAGTTTTCATCGCCAACTCGTTTTGGTGTTTCCGCAGCTCTTTTAGCATGTTTAACGTTTCGTCATCAATCGTAATCGTTCGTTTTGAATCAAAAGTCTTCGTGTCGCTAAAATCATGTTTATCTTTAAAGTCCCACGTTTTATTGATTGTAATCGTTTTGTTTTTAAAATCAACGCAATCCCATGTAAGTCCCATAATTTCAGAGAACCGTGCACCGGTGGCAATCGCGAACAGAATGATGTATCTGGAGATGTATTTTGGCTTCATGTCTTTTTTAACTTCGACTACCAGCTTTTTTACTTCATCGAAATTAAGGTACTTTAATTCCTCTGATTTTGTTTCTAATTCGCCTTTTATAATGACTTTATATGTCGGATCGCGCGTAATAATTCCGTCCTCGATCGCGTCCCGGAGACACGATTTAATGTACGTGTGCCGTTTCTGGACCGTCGCCGTCGTGTGGTTTTTGCTGATTTCGTTAATAAATTTTTGGTACATGTCACGTGTAATATCTTTCAATTTTACGCCAGCGAAATGTTCCTCAACCAACCGGACGGATAATTCGATATTTCGTTCATGCGCCAAGCTGTATTTCCCTTTCTTATACACCTCATACCAATTCCGCATATACTCCGAAAACAGCTGATCGCCAGCGTTGATGTCGTATCCTTTGTGTAATTGTTTTTCTAGCTCCGCAGCAGCCAATTCTGCTTCTTTTTTGGTACGAAATCCTCCCTTCGTTTTCGTTTTGTATTGCCCATTTTCTTTGTATGAAACACGATAACGCCAACCGTTTTTCATTTTTTGAATGCTGGCCATATGTATTCACCCCTTTCTTTATTATTTTAAGCGTTTTGTCGTCCGGTGCTGGTATAATTCAAGCAAAACACATAAAGTGATTGCTAAAGCATGAATGATTGACTAATATGCGATTTTGAATTTGTGTTAAGCGCTCTTCGCATAACTTCGGTGTCACCTTAAACATGTGAGCCATTTGCTCTATTATGTATCGTTCATTCCAGTCGATGAGCTCAAGCATATGATATGGGATGGCTGCGTATTTCGTGAAAAGCTTTGCATCACGTTCTTGCAGTTCGCGGAACGCCTCTGGCATCATGCTTTGCACGCCGACATGGCGAAGAATATGGCAAAGCTCATGGAAGAAAGCTTCGCGCTTTTCCTCTTCTGTCAATCGTGAATCGACAACGATACAACGGAATCGCCCGAAAACTTGATGCGTGGACGGAAACGGTTTCTCACGCAAGAAAATATTCATCCGTCGCGCTATGTATTCAATATCAATGTGTGAAGGATGGAAGATACCTAATCGCTTATAAAGATTCGTTACCCAATCCTCGAGCGCTGTAGTATAGTAGTGACATAATTGCATAAAATCCCCTCCCTAGAGGAGATTATACGAACAAATGTTTGTTTTAGCAAGAAAAAGAAAAAGCCCTAGTGTTAGGGCTAAGTAGTAACTAATGTTGGATATTCATCGTATGTTTTGTTATCTAGTATACGACCTGTTCTGTGCTTCTGAACTCCACCCCATTGTTTGAAGAAAAATGCTACATTCTGCTGATGACATTGATCCCTGATACTTCGAACCCATTCAATTTTCATTGGTCGTGCCCCAGGACCGGATTCGCCACCGACAATGACCCAGTGTATATTTGTAAGGTCTAGGTTGTCTAACGGACCGATAAGTGGCTCACAAGATAAAAATCTGATTTGAGCAGGAACTTGACGTAACAAATCAATTCGCGATTTCACTTGTTCATTCTCTACACTTGTTCCCATCCAAATGTTTGGAGTGAAATTCAGAGATGGCGAGAGTTTCAAAAGTCTTTCGGGACGCTTAGTGAGAATTTGATAAGTATGGTGCGGCGTTTCGTTCATCGTTTGAAATACCTGTTGAATAAATTCAAGCGGAACATCTTTGTGAAATAGATCTGACATGGAATTCACAAAAATTTTCCTTGGTTTCTTCCAACTGCGTGGCAGATCAATGAGATCGTGATGTAGTGTTACATTAAAACCGTTTTTATAACGCGGATTTCCCATTGCGTGCAGTCTGTTTGCCATGCGTAACGCATAGCAGTTGCGACAACCTTCAGAAACTTTTGTGCATCCAGTGACAGGGTTCCAAGTGGCTTCTGTCCATTCAATATTTGAGCTCCCAGCCATGTTAATCCCTCCTTCTTTACATTTTATCACAAAACAAGGAGGAACGCACGTTCTATAACGCTGGGAAGAGAATCTTTGTTCCTTCTATAAACCCTTTTCGGCTGCCATTTGGACGAGAAACTCGGATTACTCCTCTCTTTTCTAATGGAGCTAAAGTTTTTTGTCTAATGTGACTTTTTAAGAAAGGGGTTTCAATCAATACATATCTTTCAATCTCTTCAATTGATGCTGTTTTACCTGCAAAATTTCTTAATAGTTGATTTTTCAACGGGGTTAGGTCTGGCTCTAGCTCAAATAAGACTAATTGATTAGGATTCGTTTTATCACGAAAAACAAAGTTTCCAGAAGGATCTGCTTTCCACATTGCTTCCTTCATTTTTTCTAATCCTTTAAGATTATTAGTGGCATAAATTAAATCAAAAATAGGAGCATTTTTTCGATTTCTCACTTCAAAACTTCTTGTATATAACACATTAGCTTCATTTTTTAACTGTTCTGAATAAAAATACGTTAAACCACCTGGTTTATCGACATAATTAATCCATTGAGTTGAACCGTATAATGACGAATGGTCAGATACATATTGGGATCTAGTCACACCGGACACCATATGGTTAATAAAAACTTCGCATTTTGGATACGACATGATTTTTTTTACTATTTCAAATGGTATTCCTTTTGTTCCAAAGGGATCGATAAATGCAAAGGAGGGAGCTAAACTTGCATTTGCATCATCCAAAACAGAAAAAATCTCTTTCATCGAATCTTCGAAACTTTTATTTACTGAGAGGATTTTAAACTGTTCAGGTATATCTAAACACTTAATTTCGTTCATAAGAGATTCATAATGCTCTGTATCTGCTTCAATAAAAACAAAAACAAACGTCTTATCTTTAAGTCTTTGATAAAATCTCTCAAAAATTTCTTTTGCTATTTTTAGTGCGTATATAGGTGAACCATCTTCACCATTGAGGTATCTCCCTGGTCCAGCAAATCCATCAATATAAATTATTTTTGGATTTGAAAATGCCATAATTGGGAACCATGCCCCTAAATAGTTTTTAAGAATAGTGTGTTTTGCTTTTGTGTGTTCTTTAATTTCCCAACTCATATCTTTTCTCCCCTTTATGTATTTTTTGCTTGTTGTTGCCTTTGATTGTTTTTCAACTTCGAGCAATGAGGGAAATTTTAAAAATAAAGACACCCAAAACTAAACTAGTCTTAGGTGCCTTCTCGTGGTGATTTGTTCTTTTCTTTCGCCTTATGAACAACCAAATCAAAGTGCTTGATTCATCGATTTCTTTCCCGGCAAATTTAACTTTATTAAAAAATAATGTTAATTATTGCAATAATCACTATGATGATAAAAACCAAACATCCACACCCTAAACAGCTGAACTTTGTTTTCTCTTTTGTTTTTTTTGTGATACCGGTATTTTGCTGTTGTTGAGGTATGGAGTCTTTAACCACGTGTATTCGCGTATCTTGATTTGTATTTGTAACATCCATTGCCGTTTCTTTATTATTGATTGGATAGACGAAACTATTCGGTTTGCTCTCGTTAATGAATGTGTTGTCCTTTTCTTCTGGATCTAAAATAAGTTTGATGTTACAACCATAAGATTTATCGTCGTAGCCACCAGTAACAGCTGTCACAAAACATGCAACGCGCATCCCTTTATCCATCTGAGGAGCTAGTCTAGATGCTAAATCTTTATTTATATACCCTAGCTGTTCTCCGTATTCATTCCATACTGAAATAGCGTTTGGGTCATGCTCGTTATCAGGTTCTCTTTCCAAAAATAATTCTTCTCCCTCATAGCATTCAGCGATTAGTTCTTGACGAGATGTACCATCTTCGTTTTTTCGTGTAACGCCTACAATTTTTGTGTTAATAACTCTTTCTATGGTTATCCCCTCCTGCAAAATAAAAAAGACACCTTGTCTATTTATTCTTCGGTGTCTTTTCCTGGTGACTTATTTTTTTGTGCAGCTTTATGCGCTACCCACTCGAAATGTTGAATAATCTCCCTAATTTCGTCTTCGGTTAGATGCTTCCACTTCTCAATATCAAAGAATCCCATCTGCTCGATTCCATACTCTTTGATGAGCTGGTTAATCCTCGCCAGCGTGCCTAATTCCTCATTGTCGCTCTCTGGCGGATTTGGATCATCCGTGCGACCGAGTAGGTAGTCGGTGGTGACGTTGAAAAACTGCGCTAACTTATTGATAGTATCAATGTCCGGTTGACTTTGACCGTTTTCGTACTTCGAATATCCTTGGCGAGTTATCCCTAAAAATTCAGCCATATCTTGGTGTGTTAGTTTCTTTTGCATTCTTAGTGCTTTGAGTCTAACAGGGAACATGCAGAATCCCCTTTCTTATGCATCTGTTTTTTATTATAAGGCAACATAATGTTGCTATAAACAAAAATTGATTAAAGGTAACAAAAAATTGCTATTATGTATTGACAGTAACTTTTAGTTGCGTATAATTAAAGATAACAAAGCAACTTTTGGTTGCTAGGAGGTGAATTTTTATGACTAAAGAGCAACTTAGAAAAATCCTTGTGCAAGCAAGAGAAAGTAAAAATTTAACCCAAGAACAAGTTGTAGAACTATCTGGGTTAAGTATTACGCGACAATACTACGGAATGATTGAAAACGGCGATCGAAGACCTTCCGTAGATGTTGCTAAAAAGATTGCTCCTGTCCTCGGAGTGAGTTGGACAATTTTTTTTGAAGTTGATAGCAACCAAAAGTTACGTAGTATACCATCGGTGTAGCAAGTATTACTTGACAACTCAATCCCCATGACATGAAAGGAGGTGAGTAAGATGAGCGTTCTAAACAAATACGTGATTATCGCCCATTTTCATATCATGTTAAGACAAAACAATTTTAGTGAAGCAGACCTAAAAGAAGCGGTCGATCTGCTTCACAAAGAGCTGTTCCCGGAATTTTGGGCGAAGATTAACGATTCGAATGATAGCAAAGCTTAATTTGAGTTAATGACTTGTTCAAAATTTGTCTGCCAACTTGCTGAGCATTTTTGTAACTCTCAACAGACCAAAGATGGTGTGCACCCATCATGAGTTCAACTGTTCCTTGTGTCTTTGTGTTTTTAAACTCCTTAACACCCCAATCCATTGTAAGGAGGTGAAACCGAATGACAATTGAGCAACAAACGAATAAAGAGATTGTTCAAGCCATTGAACAATATGTCGAACAAGAGTCTGAAGAGTGGGTGCAACATGTTCTCAGCAATGCAAAAACGGTAGGCGATTTAATGACGGCTCTCTGGGAGCATGGCAAAGTAAAAAAAGACGGAACCGAAGTTGAACGTATGTTACATCGCTTAATTTATGAGCGCGGCGCATCCACAATAAAAGCTTTGATTAGAGAAATGGAGTGCCTTGTGTCCGAAAAAGCACTGTCTCACTTTGGAGACAGCGCAATACGCTAATTTAGTTGCTGAATTTGATCTTTTAGCATACGTTCAACAATCTCATGTTGTCTTTTGTAGTTTTCAAATTCTGAATATAACCAAGATGTATTTCGATCCCGTTGCTCAATCACTTCCTTTAATTCAAAGTAAACATCATTCCAGAAGTTGAACAGTGAAGTGATTTCATAATGAGCAAGCTCTTCGTTCATTGCTAAAAATAATTTAGCTTTTTCACTAAGTGTATAAATCTCTGATAAGTAAACGCTGACGATTGGCGACGGATTTTTAGGATCGTTTACCGTTTTTTGATACAAAGAATTTGTTTTATGAAAGAGCTCAGTGCAATTGTTCAGAAACTCAATCAAGCGATATTTATCCATTTGTTTTTCACCTCCTTCCTGCCGTATTCATTCGCCAAGAAGGAGGAAATTCCTACAAAAAACGACCTGACTGAAACAAGGTTTACGAACAACCATAGTAACGGAAATGAGCGATGTTTTAATGCAAAGGAGGTAGGTTTAATTGGATAAAATCTGGTGGTCCATGCAAGACCTCAAAGAACGAACGGGCTATAGCGAGGATTGGCTCAAAGAGAACATCCTCTTGCATCCTCGCTATCGGCAAATGCTTGATTTAGAAAATGGTGGGTTTGTGTATTACCCAGAGAAAAAAGGAGAGCGTTGGTGCTTTATCGCATCGCGTATGGAGGAGTTCTTGCAAAAGTATTTCTGCGACATATTCATGAGAAAAGAGACAAAGACCAACATAAAAACACGGATTGCTCAATGAGCTTCCACTGTTCACGCTGGTTGTTCTAATGATACTGTAACATGCCATTCTCAATGGTGATGGTAGAAGGGGGAGAGCAGGAAATGAAACGTGGTAGAGCGGCCGATGCGGTGAAGTCGGCGCGGCAGGCGACAGGGATGACACAACAACAACTTTCGTTTGAAATCTATGAATCTCGCGAAGCAGTTTCACAGCAAGAAAACGGACGGTATCGAGTGCAGCCGAACATATCGAAATATTTTGCCGAGAAGCACAACAATCCGTGGGTGGCACTGGAAGCGGCTGCGGAGTACACAGGATGGGGACCAGTCAAGCTTGACGGTGAGGTGGTCGATCTTCATCGTGCGAGTGTCGCAATGAAAACAAAAGAGGAACTAACCGAAGCGCTACAGGCAATAGAAAATGTATGTGTAGCAAACCATCCTCGAGCGATTAGGGAGTACGATAAACAACACCTCGAAGAAGCGATTTTACAAACGATTGATGCGATTGTAGCGCTTACGCAATATGTTGCGGTGATATGTGTTGATTACGGTTTTTCGTGGATTAAAATGTGGCAAAAGCATCGTACGAAATTGCAGGCGAAGGGATTTATTCGGAAATAGAGGAGGAGAAGCGAAATGGATCATGCGATCGATAGATTAAAAACGTTTTTGGCAGCCGAATTGGAGTGGTTGCGTGAAGAATGGAGAGACGGAAAAGGAGGATACAAAAAACTTTCTGATTGCCCAAGTTACAAAGCATGCAAAGCATATGTTGATGCAATCAATGTTCTTGTGAAGGCTTACTATCATCCAGAGTACGTGGAGCAATATAAATGTCCATCTGTAAAAGAATTAATTTGAGGAGGAGAGAACAATGAGTTTTTGTCTAACAGCAAGCCGTTTAATGAAAGCAAGCGAGGTCAGAAAGCTTTGCGCGGAGTTGCGCAATGATCCAGCAATATTGGTGTTAGAAATGGAGTTAAAAAAGGAATGGTACAAAAGAAAAATGGCCAGTGCGCCAACACTAGCCATCGCTCATAAATAATCATCCTTTGACCTAATCATATTCTAGCATAAACGATTCGAGAAAGGAAGGGCAAGCGCATGCTTGCCGATTGGAGTACAAGCAAAAGATATCTCCCATCTTGAAAGTGGGTGTGTCCCCCAGCCCACGAGCTTGTACTTCAATCGGTGCGTATGCACACTAGACCGAGCGAGAGCGGGCGAAGATCCGAAAGGGGAGCCGCGCCAAAATACATGCATATGGTCATTGCGAAGACGTCTAGAAATTCATTTGGAGGAGGAAAAGATTATGCACGATACGCTCTTTTTGCAAGAAGTGGATTTGTTACAAAAAGCATCGCGGTGCGTCGAATACATACAAGAATCGCTTCAAAACCGCGACTATGAAACGGCGAAAATTGAAATGTCGGAGTTGCGTTTTTTATTAGAAGAACTGCAGGCAATTGAACAAAAGAAATTACGTCGCGCGCAGTTGTTCGAAATTGTCGCTGACATGAAAAACCGCGGCATCCAAATCGACTTTGTGTCAAGATTGCTGGGGTGATGGTGTGACAAGGCAAGAGAAAAAGCAAATTCGGCTACAAATTTTGAAATTGCTAGATACACAGTGTGCAGGATGTAAAGAACGGCATAGTGGTACACAAAGCACATGTGTAATCAGTTGTCCGATCGGCAAGCAAATGCAACAGCTATCTGTGTTGTTATCGAAAGAAAGCCCTCGCATAAAAAGAGGTAAATGGACCGAAGAGGAAGAGTTTTACCTATGGCAACATAAAGATATTTTCGATGTTCCAGAGCTTGCTGCACGCTTGGAACGAAGTGAATTATCTGTGTATTCAAAGTTGCGCCAGCTTGAGAAAAAGAATGTTTTACCTTGCTAGGAGGGAGGTTACGAAGCATCAATACATTGTATGCTTCATGCGTGTAAATATGCTATTTGAAGTAGAGTTCGCAGCAAAGAAGAACGGCTATTTCGAAACGATCCATACGGCACTCATTCACGCGCTCACTGTGTCCGAGTGCCGCCAAATCGCGTTAGAAATAGCCGATCAGCTAGGAAAAGGTGATATACAGGTTTTTATTTCAGACTTCTAGGTTTTATCATGCCACAACATACACTATTTTGCAAGGTTTTGCAAGGGAGGAAGGGGATATACATGGCAAGACTTCTTTTGGATGAAGAGCCGTTAGTGATTTTACCGTCACTAGCGGCTACGATCGGCTTAAATGAAAGCATCGTGTTACAACAGTTGCACTACTGGCTTGAGCGCAGCAATCACATTCACGAAGGGCATAAGTGGGTATATAACACATACGAGGAATGGCAAGAGCAATTCCCATTCTGGTCGGAAAGCACGATTCGCCGCATTATCACAAAACTTGAAAAGCAAGGGCTCATTATTGCAGGCAATTTCAATCGCTCCAAGATCGACAAAACGAAGTGGTATCGGATCGACTATGACAAATTGGCACAATTAGAAAATCCAGTCTATGAAGTGAGTGTTCAAGGTGAACAAACGACTGTTCAAAATGACACCTCGACTGCTCAAAATGAACAGACGATTGACGAAATCGACAGTCCATCTGCTCAAAATGAACAGTCCATCTGGTCAAAATGGACAGACGAAGCGCTCAATTTGAACAGACCAATACCAGAGAATACTACAGAGATTACTACAGAGAAAAAAGAAGAAGTAGAAGAAGACGAGCGCGTGCGCGAAGAGAATCCGTTCACTTTTTTCGAACAAAACGGCTTTGGTGCAATCGGAAGCTACATAAGTGAAAAAATTTCAACATGGATCGACGACACATCCGAAGCGCTAGTTTTAGAAGCGATGAAAATTGCAGTAGAAAATGGCGTCAAGACATGGAAGTACGTTGAAACCATTTTGCGCGACTGGGTAGACAAGGGATATCAAACCGTCGAACAAGTGCATGCAGCGCAAAAAGCATTTAAAGAGCAGCAATCCAAGAAACGTAATGGTTCTAGCACGAATGGGAAAAAAGCCGTTCGAACGGAAGTTATTCCAGACTGGCTTAACACCGATTATTCGCAATATGAACAAAAAGCCGAGACGGATCAAGAAGCGCTCGAACGCAAACGGCGTGAGTTAGAAGAGCGACTGAAAAAATATCGCAATGATGACTAGGTGAACGCTATGCCGTACCCGATTTGGATTCGGTTGGAGTATCGAAACGACGTTGGGCGAATCGTTGGTTTCACTGGAAGCATTCAATCCGAAACAGCGTTACGTGATGTATTAGAGCGATACGGGATTACTAGAGAACGACTTGTGTCGCTTGAAATCAACGGCAAGCCATATTCGCCGTCAAAACTTGATCGCTTTTTGCGGAGGTGAAGCAGTTGCTTTTGCTCAAACATGTATTAACGCCAGAAGAGCTTGAAGCGTATCGGAACCGTCCTCGCAAGAAATATTACGACGAAGATAACCGCCGAGCAATTGACTGGCGTTGGCCGCAAAACAGAAAGAAAAGGGGAGCAAAATAATGGATTTATCCAAACTTTTTGAGATGCAGCGGGAACTGGATGAGAGGATTGTACGTGAAAAAGGGTTGGAAGGGCAAAGCCTTTTACCAAACAAAATTCTAGCTTTGCAAGTGGAGTTAGGCGAGTTGGCAAATGAATGGCGCGGTTTTAAGTATTGGTCAAAAAACCAGCAACCGAGATTGTGGGCATACCGAAAATGCCCGTGTGGTGGTGAATGGTGCGATGAGTATGGTTGTCAAGATGGTGGTCTTTTAGCGTACAATCCGTTACTTGAAGAATACGTAGATGCGCTACATTTCGCATTATCAATTGGATTGGAAATCAAGCATGATGTGACTCAATACAACTACTATTCTTGGGATAAATATGTGAGTATAACTGAACTGATTTCAACGTTGATAAAAACATGTTATGTCATAGGCGAAGAGTTGCATCACGACTTGCAAACGCAAATACAAATGTACATTTTGTTTTTGTGTCGGTTCATCACACTCGGCGAAAAGCTTGGCTTCACCTGGGAACAGGTAGAAGAAGCGTACATGAAGAAAAACGCCGTTAACCATCACCGCCAGGAGAGTGGGTATTGAGATGGATGCAAAGCATTGGATGGAAGAACTAAACAAGAATCAAATACTTCGCAACGTACAAAAATTGCTCGAAACACAAACCGAAAAGGGAATTGAAAAATACGGAACAACCGTCAACCCAAGTGACTACACATTGGTTGGATGGCTGGAACACTTGCAGCAGGAAATGATCGATGCCATCGTCTATTGCGAGGTGCTGAAATTTAAATTTGTGCACTTAATTGCGCTTGAGAAGCTAAATTCGGACGTGAATGACGAATGAAACGTCGTAAACGAAAAGCCAGATGGTATTTGCTATATCGCAAGGAAAACCGCGATGCAGTTTATGTGTACGAACCGTTGCGCAAGTATGAGCTACAAAGCAGACTCCGACGCGGATGGAAAGTGATTAGATAAAACAAAAAAGCCGGGATCTCTCCCGACAGTCCACCTCAATTATACCACATGGAGGGATTCCGGTGAGTAAAAGAGCGCAAGAATTACAGATTGATATAGATAACATGACGGTCTCTCACCCTGTTGTTCCAGGAAAAGTGCTTGTCGTTGTGATTGACGGCGTGCAGGGGAAAGCAAAGGTAGCGGAAGCGGTTGAGCATGGATATACGATCATTGAAACAGCAAAAGGAAAAACCGCACGGATAAAATACGAGGAAAGCGAGTTGTTTTGAGGTGAAAATTGCGGTTCATGTGTATGAATGCGGGAGCTGCGAGGTAATCTTCGCAGTTTCCCAAGACTTTGAAGAGCAGCACTTGATACAATGTCCTGTTTGCAAAACGGACAGAAGCATGGAGGAAATATCATCGGGTGAATTGCGTGTGCAACGAAAAGAACAACAAAATGTTGTTCCGAGAGGACAAACTGATATTTATGAGTTTTTGGAGCAATGATGAATTGTGTTTCATAGTTGACACAAACTATGAAATAGGAAAGGGGACAAATCAAATGGAATTTATTAAAAAAGTTAAAGATGTTGCTTTTTATTATGAAAGATGTTCCGATGGTAGTTTTAAAGTTATTGCTGATTCGGAACTACAACAAAAGAGCGCGATACTTGCTTATGAGAATAGTATTGAAGGTGTTTTCAACTGTGTAAATGTATTTTCTTGTGGTTTTAACTTAAATGGTTTTGAATTAAATATTTCGAAGTAAAAAAGAAACGCCAAAGCAATCGAATTTTTGTTGCATAGATGGTTGGTTTCGGTTTCTTTGAAGATTGAGTGAGGTGAAGAAGGATGAACCAATTAGTTTTCATTGATAATGGTCGTGCTGTCACGGATAGTTTAACGGTAGCGGATTGTTTCGGAAAGCGACATGCAGACGTTTTACGAGATATCGAAGTGCAACTTGAGAAACTTAATCAAGCTGGTGAAAGAAAATGGGGGTTGAGCAACTTTGCGCAGACCCATTACCAGCATCCTCAAAACAAGCAGTTTTATCGCAAATACTTGCTAACAGAAGATGCATTCGCTTTGGTGGCTATGAGCTATGTGACTCCAGAAGCGATGAAGATGAAGGTGAAATTCATTCAAGAATTCAAACGAATGAAAGAACAGTTGCTTGTACTAAATGCGCCGTCATATATGATTGAAGATCCAATCAAGCGAGCAGAGCGATGGATTGAAGAGCAACGAGAAAAGCAAGCGCTGGAACAAAAACTTGCTTTGGCACAACCGAAAATTGAGCAACATGATCGGTTTCTTAGTGGTGAAAATTATCAGAAGGTTGGAGAGGTTGCGAAAATTCTCGGATATGGCCGCAATAACTTTTTCAAGAAGCTACGGCAAATGGGATTACTGATGAACGATAATACACCTTATCAAAAGTACATTGACAGAGGTTACTTTGTTGTTAAGGAAAAGCCGATTCAAATGGGAGACCAAGTTATTAATAAGCCACAAACGTATATTACGGCAAAAGGAATTGCATACATTGATAAGCTTTTACATCATCAGCCAGCTTGATATAATGGAATTAAAACCAAATATGTCCAAGACCGAGAGCGTGAGGACACCGATTGTACAGAGTAGCAAGGCTATTTCTGTATGATTGGTGTCCTCTTTTGTTTTATCAGAAAAATGAGAGGGAGAGGAACAATGCGAACAATCCAGCAAGAGTTGAAAAAATGGATGAAAGTCAATAAAGTTCAGCAACGCCAAAATAAACGCAAGAAAGCACGGAAAAAGAAAAGAGATAAGGAGCGGCTGACGGAGCGAGAGATTAAGGAGCTAATGGGCGCCTATCGTCCGATTTATCGACGCGGCAAGGGTGGCGCATTTCGCCAACGATAATCACTATTTCGGAGGTTGAGAAGATGGAATTTATGCTACCTGAAATCGACAGAAAAGCGACGAAAAAAGCGGTGGAAGCGGCGCTCGAAAAATATCGCATTTTCTTGCTGACGTTGAAACTCGACCAGCTGCCAAAGGTGACTCAACATTACTCGCTCGTTCCTGTAAAAACAAATCAGTTCCACTCCTCAACCGAAGAAATGGCCATTCGCAACGCAGATTACGAGCGGGAGCGTGCGGAGTACATTCAGCGCATCGTTGAGGCTGTGAACCGTTTAGATTACTGGGAGCGGGCAATTATTATTCAACGATACATGAATGGAGAAGAGGTATTTGATTACGCCGTTTACAACGAGCTGGGAATGAGTCATCGGCATTACTATCGGCTCAAGTCCAGGGCGTTTTATAAGTTAGCATTCGCCCTTGAAATCGAAGTGTATCGAAAAAGAAGGAGGGACGAGCCATGAACTTTGTTCAACCCATTCGCGATCCTGAAAAGATTGCCGCAATGAAAAAGTATTTGCTACAAAGAAGCAAGCGCAATTATATTTTGTTCGTTATCGGAATTAATACAGGCTTGCGCATATCGGACATATTGCAGCTGAAGAAGGAAGATTTGCTTCAAACGCATTTGAAATTACGGGAGAAGAAAACAAGGAAAGAGAAGCGGATTCGCATTCCACCAGCGATACGGAAAGAGTTGATTGAGTACGCGAAAACGCTGAAGGATGGCGAATATGCTTTTCGAAGCCGACAAGGAGGAAATCGTCCTATTGACCGTTCAACAGCGTATCGTATTTTGCGTGAGGCAGCTGAGTACGTGTCGCTGGATGAGGTGGGCACGCATACGCTTAGAAAGACGTTCGGCTATCACTTCTATCAGCAAACGAAAGACGTTGCGATGCTTCAGGAGTTGTTTAACCATTCAAGTCCGCATATTACATTGAAATACATCGGTGTTAACCAAGACGCTATGGACAAGGCAATGATGAAATACAAGATATGATTTTTCTTTTTTTGGCTATTAGTACAACATAAAAAATCATGGTGTGCACTCGTTTTGGAAAATGGTTTGAAGCTAGAAATATCAAGGGGTTCATGAAAAGGGCGAGTGCATCAGTCTGTAAATTGAAGTGAACTCACTGGAGGGAAAGTGAATGTTGGTTGAAGAAGCGAAAAAGCGGATCGAATATTTGCAAGGATACATTCAGATGCTTGAAAGCTACACACCAAAAACAATGGAAGAAGAAGCCGTGTATTTATATGTCCAGCTAGAGAGTGTCACAAAAGTAGTGCAAGAACTAAACAAAAAAGGCTATCGGATCGGGAACAGGAAACTAACAACGGTGGATGTGTCCAATATCATTCGAAGCAAGCCGAAAGATGAGATGCATGAGATGGCGAAGCGGATGTTTACGAAAAACAGAAAGCGAGGGAGTCGATACTGGTGAGCGGGTGATGGCACAATCGTGGCACTTTTTTGGCACAATTATGGCACAATGTTTTCGTTTAGAGATGTTATGATGATATCGTGAAAGACTTTGGTTGAAGCGGGGCGCCACTTCGTATGGGGTGGCGTTTTTATTTTAAATTTGAAAAGGAGTGTTGCGACATGGCAGAAATGCGCGAGTCGAACAAATTGGTTGTGAAAATGGATGTTGATGTATCCGATGCATTGAAGGGATTGAAGGCGTTACGACGAGAGGCGAATAAGACGTTGAAGGCTCTCGAAAAAGTACAGCAAAAAGCAAACGAAATAAACATATTCGAGTATGCAGCTACGGTAACGATGCAGGATGCAATGGATAGTGAGCAATTTGCGGAGGAAATACGTAAAGAAATTGAAGAACAAAAAAAAGAAATGGAAGAACGTCGTAAAACATTCAGAGAAAGATTCGAAACTGCGCAGGAACGTATAGATCGTCTGTCTAAATGACAGGCTTTTTTATTTGGAGTTGATATTGGTGAAAGAGTGGGCTAAACACTTTTAATTGTCGAGATTTGACGAACGAATATTGTAGGAATATGCCTCCTTTTGCCGAATGGAGTAGGTGGGGGGTGATATAATGCAAGAAGATTTCCAACTGAATGAATCTGATATGATCTTCATTCAGAATTTAATCGAAGCGACCAGAAAAGATAAGGAATTGAAGAAGTTTATTGATTCTTACTTATTTGCTAAAAAATCTTCACTAAGTTTGGAGAATATCAATAGAAATATTAAGTCGTTGAAAAAGATGGATGATACTCAGCAGTTAATTGTTAAAGCAAGAGCAAGAGAGTTTTTGGAATTAAATGACCCATCAAAGCACCTAGGTACACTCGTTGGATTTTTTGGTATGATAATCGGTGTATACAAAGCACTAGCAGAGATATTTAAAATGATTGATTTTAAAATAGTTGATTCATCTTTGGTATTTTCATTTTTGGTACTTATAGTTAGTTTGATATTGGGGACATATGTTGGAAGGTTACTCATTAAAAATATGGAAACGCGTTCCACAGCATTGTTTTTTTACGAACTGATAAGTAATTTAAATTATGACATGAAAAATAAAGGCTGATAAGGAGTGGATTATTGATAACTTGATGTTTTGAAGGAAAAACTTTTGTTGATTTCTACTTAGGGAAAGGGGAAAGAATAGTTTGGACGAGGTAACAGCAGTTGCCCAAAAAACGATGTGGTTATTAGCTCTAAAACTTGTTTGGCTTATACTATTAATGTTTGTGTTTTATGCATCTGCTTTTTTCTTGGCAAGGTCAATTCGGTTGTCGCATAAGATAGCGAATACATTGGGGAGTTTTTCAAGCTTGATTGGATTTTATGTTTGGATTCAATATTTTCTTTCTTAACTGATTAGCATCCTTCGGGGTGCTTTTTTATTTTATGAAAGGAGCTGATATACATGCAAATCATTCGGGAAACGGCTACGCATATTCAAAAGTGGGATTCAGAAAACAAGCGAGTCGTAATGGAGCGAAAAGACGAGGTGGCAGAGAAGAAACCGGTACAAAACAAAACAACGACTAAAAACAAAGTAGCTGATAAATGATGCGGTATTGCAACTATAACGGCTGTAATCGTCGCATTGATCGTGGTTTGTATTGCGATGAACATAAGCCAAAGCGAAAGCATCAGTCGAAAAACAAGCCGTTCTACCGGTCGCCGGAGTGGCAGCGAATGCGTGAATATATTTACGAACGTGATGGAGGTTGCTGCAAAGAATGTGGACGATTTGTGTTTGGTAGGCAGGCGCACATCCATCATATTGTGCCGATAAGTGAAAATCCTTCCCTTAAACTCGATCCTAACAATCTCATTTTGCTTTGTGAATCGTGCCATAAGAAAGTTGAAGAAGGAAGTCGGAAGTGGGAAGATCGACCGTATTTCTTTTGTTGATATAATGTATATTTATTACATTTAGCCCCCCTACCCATGATTTTTGGTAGGTTGTGGGAAAAAGACCGCGGTCGGCCGTAAACGTGTGCCAAAATGAAATTTTCAAAGGGGGTGTGAAATTTGGATAAGAAAATAAAAACTGCAATGACGAAAAAACGAAAAAAAGAGAGGGAGCGAATTGTTGGTTTACTCAAAGAAAATGGCACTTATAACAAGTCGCTTGAACCGTTGCTGGAGTTGTACTTAGATGCCTACATGGTTTATTCGCAAGTGTATGAAAAGTGGCAAGAGGAAGGATTTCCTGCGACAAAATCACATACAAACAAGGCTGGTGCGACAAATGAAATGAAGCATCCACTTGCTCAGCAAACGGCCGATTGGAATACGAAAATGAGCAAGTTGTTGGAACAGTTAGGGTTGACACCAAAAACACAAAAACAGATTACTGGAGAAGTGGCAAACGCCACAACAGATGCTTTTCAAGCATTTGCGAATAAATGGGATTGATGCTCCATGATTGAACGTGGTGTAAATTACGCGGATCTGTTTGTAAAAAAGGTAAAGAGGAACAAGAAAAAATATCCCAAAACAGTGCTAAAAGCAGTAGAGCGTTATGAGCGCTGGAAAAAACGTAAAGATATTTGGCTAGATTTAGACGCAGCGAACAAGGCAATGGATTTTATGGAAACGTTCTGTATTTATGCAGAAGGCGAAGTTGCGGGTCAGCATTATGAATTGAAAGATTGGCAACGGTTTGCATTCACAAACATTTACGGTTGGAAAAAGAAAGACGATAACGGTCAAGATGTGCGAGTGATTCGTACAAGCTATATTCAAGTTCCGCGGAAAAATGAAAAAACAACGATTGCAGCTGGTGCGGCAACATATGCGTTATATGCAGACGGTGAGTTTGGTGCTGAATGTTATACAGCTGCGGTAGATAAAGAACAGGCGAACATATCTGCGAAAAAAATAGCGATTACGATTGAAAATAGCCCGGACTTGAATCAACGAACACAAATTTATAAGGGACCAAAAGGTGGCGTCAATGCGATCGTCTATTCTTTTACTGTCAATGGCAAGAAGTTTAAAAATACATTACAACCATTATCGCGAGAGACAAAAGGACTAGACGGAAAAAACCCTCATTTTGTCCTTTTAGACGAGGTGCATGCGCAAGGAAATGCGGATATGTACGATGTTTTAAAGTCTGGCATGGGTGCAAGGAGACAGCCGTTAATGATGATCGTTTCGACAGCTGGCAAAGGTACAACGTCTGTCGGTTTACAAATTTATGATTACTGCAAAAAGATTTTGAATGGTGAAATTGACGATGATTCTTGGTTTGTGCTCATTTATGAGCCAGATAAAGGCGATCGATGGGATGATCCTACAGTTTGGGCGAAAGTGAATCCAAACTACGGGATTTCGGTGAAAAAAGACTATTTGATGAATCAGTTTAAAGAGGCGCAAGTGTCCGCGGAAAGAAAAGATGAGTTTTTAGCAAAGCATTTAAACATTTTCGTTCGTTCTAGTGGTACTTATTTTGAAAGAGATATTGTTGAAAGATGCTTAGTCAATGACTTAGGCGATTTAACGGGCATGACGTGCGTGGTCGGTTTGGATTTATCGAAAACAACCGACTTAACGTGTGTGAGCTTAAACTTTCCTGTTGTAGACGAAAGCGGAAAAGCAAAATTGAAAGTAAAACAAATGTATTTTATTCCATCGGAAGGGCTAGAAGCTCGTGAAAAGATGGAGAACATCCCTTATCGCCATTTAGTGGAGCGTGGTTTTGTGACTTTGTGCGAGGGGAAAACGATCGATTACGATATGGTGTTTGAGTACATTAAGGAACAATCGCAAATGTATGATATTAAACAAATTAATTATGACCCAGCGCATGCAGTCAAGCTAGTTGAAAAGCTAGAAATGGAAGGTTTTGATTGCGTAGAAGTGCGGCAATATCCTTCCACACTTAATGCACCTTTCGATGATTTAGAAATTTTAATGTATGAGGGGCGCGTTGAAACCGATAATCCATTATTGATTTACTGTACCGAAAATGTCGTTGCTTTTATTAATACCCAAGGGCTCAAAGTACCATCTAAAAAGCAAAGTCAGTATAAAATTGATGGCTTTGTGGCCATGCTTACAGCTCATAAAGAAACGATGAACATGATGATAGATGTTAGTGAAGAAGAGTATATGGCAATGATCGAAGTGCTTTATAAGCGGTGAAGGAGGTGAGGATGATTGGGATTATGGCAGCGACTTGCTGGGTGGTTTAAACGCTCTAAATTCAATGTTTTTAACAACTTTTATTGGAACTACGGTGGTTATGTGACCGACGAAAACATCCTTCAATCCTCCGACATTTATAATTTGATGAAACTAATCAGTGACCAAATTGCGCTCACTGATTTTTTTATTGAGGACGAGGCAGGAAACGACGTTAGTGACCCATATACGTTACGGATTTTGCGCAATCCGAATCAATATTTGACTGAATTTGAAATGAAAAAGCTTATCGTCAACACGCTTTTAATACGTGGAAAAGTCTACATTTTCAAAAACGAAGATGAATGGCACGTATTAAACGGTGTCTACTCCGAATTGTTAGAGGACGGAAGCAAAATTTACAGCGTTGGTGGTGTTCAAATCCCTGCGGAAATGATTGTTCACGTCAAAAATATTGGGACAAATCATTTAGACGGTGTGGGATTGTTAGATTTAGCACGCCAAACGCTTGAAGGTGTCATGAATGCGGAAAACAGTTTAACAGACAAGTATCGAAAAGGCGGCTTGCTTGCGTATTTGCTGAAATTGGATACGCATATTGCACCGAATAACCAAGCACAAAATGCAATGATTATGGCCATTCTTGACAAGTTAGAACAGACTGGACAAGGGAATAAAATTCAGCTAATTCCACTTAGCAAAGGATATGAGATTGAAGCGTTACAAAGTCCAGTGGATGACGAGAAAATCCTTAAATATCTTTCGGTGTACAAAAAAGACTTAGGCAAATTTTTTGGTGTGGACTTGGAACATTTGCTTGAGTTGCAAAAGACGGATATGGAGCAATTCATGATGATGCTTTATACGACTGTACTGCGTCCGATTATAAAAAATCTTGAGCAGCACTTGTCAAAGTTATTTTTCCCTCAAGGCGGGCGCCGGATTCGCTTCAAGATTAACCCGTTAGATTATGTGACAATGAAAACGAAAACGGACATTGCTTACAACTTGGTGCGAACGTCCATTGCGACACCGAACGATGCGCGCGAAATGCTTGGATTTGATCGTTTAGAGCAAGAAGAAGCGAAAAAACTATACATTTCAAAAGATTTAATCGGTCTCGATAATCTGGAGGCGACGTTAAAAAAGGTGATTAAAGGAGGTGAGACGCCATGAATGAGAAAGAAAAGCGAATTTTTACGCTCTCGAACATTGAAATACGCGCTGGAACCGAAGGAAGCTCGCAAGTCATTGAAGGATATGCGAGCATTTTTGATTCTCCGACGATGATTGGTGATATGTTTCAAGAAACGATTGCGAAAGGAGCATTTGCCAAATCATTAACGGGAAAAGCGGATGTCCGTGCGCTCTTTAACCATAATTGGGATTATGTTTTAGGGCGGACGAAAAGCGGTACGCTTACGCTTGACGAAGATGAGAAAGGGTTGAAATTTCGTGTCACGCCACCAGATACGAGTTGGGCAAAAGATTTAATGATTTCTATGCAACGCGGTGATATCAATCAATGCTCATTTGGATTTCAAGTCGTTCGGGATTCATGGAACTGGGACGTAGAGCCAGCACAGCGAACGATTCAAGAAGTAAAGCTTTATGAAATTAGCATTGTCAGCCTTCCAGCTTATGAGGATACAGAAGCATATGTCCGCGATCGGTTCACAGAACAGCGCGAACTTCATTATGAAAGACAAAAACTAATTAAACAAATTGAGGAGGCGTTAAAGCGATGAAAAAGTATTTATTACGGCGTAAAGCACAATTGGAAAAACGATTAAAACAGCTTAAAGAGTTATTAGAAAAAGGTTCCGAAACTCGTTCGATGGAAGAAGTACAGGCAGAAGTCGATGAATTGACAGCTGATTTAGATGCGGTAAACGAGGCTCTCGTAGAGTTTGATGAGACAGACGATAATACTGAAAACGGAGCTGGTGAAGGAGAAGAAGATGACGAGAACGAGGACGATGAAGAACAAGACGGGGGTGAGGGAGAAAAACGCTCCATCTTAACGCAAGAGCAGCGTGCTGGCTTAACAAATATGATTAATCAATCTCTTTCCTCTCGTGTCCAAGTAAAAACAAATGAAATGAAAACGCGCAATGCCTTCTGCCGATATCTTGTAGGGCAAATTAGTGAAAGTGAAGCGCGGGCAATGGGAGTTCAGACGCACGGCGGCAATGTACTTGTTCCAGAGTCGTTGGCGAAAGAAATTATTGCCTATGCCCAAGAAGAAAACTTGTTACGAAAATACGGGAAGGTTGTACAAACAAAAGGGACACAGGGCTTTCCTATTTTAATTAAAAAAGCGAAAGCAAACCGTGTGAAAACAGAGCGTGCATTGAACCAACCAATCCCAGAGACGGATATTGAATTTGATGAGTACTATTTGAATCCAACGGAAACGGATGCGCTTGTGCTTGTCACAAAGAAACTTCTTGCCATGAGCGAGATGAATGTAGAACGAATCGTTATGGACGAATTAAAGAAAGCTTACGTGCGTGAAGAAGCTGAGTTTTTCTTCAATAGCGCTGACAATCCTGGCGCGTTGCTTCGCAAGGCAGTAGCTTTTACACCGACAGCAACAGACATTTACGACAAGTTTGTGCAACTGAAAAACAGTTTGCCAACGTCCATGCTTAAAAATGCGCGTTGGATGATTAATCGTGCTGCATTAACGGCAATCGAAACGATTAAAACGGCAGATGGCTTCCCACTTTTGCGCCCAGATATCGGACTAGAAGGTGGCTTCGGCTATCGCTTACTCGGTTTCCCGGTTGATGTGACAGATTTCGTGGATGCAGGTACACCAAACATTCAACGCCTGTATTTTGGTGACTTTTCAACGTTCTACATTCAAGATGTTATTGGTACGATGGAAGTGACGAAATTAATTGAAAAATATGCAGATACAAACCATGTCGGTTTTAAAATTTGGCATCTAAACGACGGTCAGCTTGTCTACGGTCCGTTTGAGCCATCTGTCTTTAAGCTTGAGCTAAATGCATAAGCTGGTGAAGAGATATGGGAGTCTCTGTTGACATGTTAAAGGAACATTTACGAATTGACGGGAGCATGGAAGACACCATGCTCTCTTTCTATTTAGAAACAGCCAAAAAGTATGTAAAAAATGCGACGGGAACGGAAGCAGATCATTTAGTACTCATCGTCGCTTCTATTTTTTACGAATATCGGGTGAGCGAAGAAGAAATGGAAAAAGCCCTTCATGCGTTGACGCCATTTTTTGTGCAGGAGGCAATGATAAATGGCGCGACGACTGACTAACCAATTTAAACATCGAATTACAATCCAGCAGCGAGCAGAGGAACAAAACGAAAATGGCTTTTCGTCAGAGGAATGGCAAGACCGTCATCACTTATGGGCAGCAATCAAAACGTTGCGTGGGCGAGAGTATTACGAAGCGGCGACAACGCAAAACGAAAATACAGTTCGTTTTGTCGTGCGCTACACAGCGGGGATTACACCCGATATGCGTATTCAATATAAAGGACGCACGTTTGAAATTTTGTCTGTCATTAATGATGATGAGCGTAATGTCACGATGACGATTGTGGCAAAGGAAGTGATGTGATGGGCTTTAAGTTAGAGGGAATGCAAGAGTTGTTAAAGAAGTTGGAGACGTTGGGGAACGAAGCTGAGCAAGTCAAACAAGAAGCACTTATTGCCGGTGCAAAGGTGGTTCAGCAAGCAGCCTCACAGAAAGCACCACGAGATACGGGGAAACTCGCCGAAAACATTGTGATTTCTGATATGAAAGAAGATGGAACTGTCGATATCGGACCGGATCGCGATCGTTTTTACGGACTGTTTGTCGAATTTGGTCGAAAAGCAGGGGCGAAGAAAGGACGAAAATATCCGAAAGCAGACCCTCATCCCTTTTTGCAGCCAGCTTTTGAGGAGAACATTGATCGGGTGCAGGATGAAATGGCTGATGTCATCCGGCGGGAGTTGAGGCTATGAGCTTAAATAAGATGATCATTGACACACTAAAACCTCTCGGTGTTCCAGTCGCGTTTCAAACGTATGAGGGAAAAGAAAAGACGTATATTACCTTCTTTGAATACAATCAGTTTTCAGCGCTGAATGCGGACGATGAAGAACAACAAACGGCACACTTTTTTCAAATTGACATTTGGAGTAAGACGGACTATACCGATCTAACGCAACAAGTCAAAGAAAGAATGATAGCAGCAGGATTTCGTCGCACATCGGAAGTGGATTTATTCGAACAAGAAACAAAAACATACCATAAAGCAATTCGATTTTCTTATGTTTGTTAGGAGGGAATACGATGGCAGTAATCGGTTTGAAACATCCATATGTAGCTAAGTTGATTAAGGACAATTTCACTGGGGTTCAGTACGATACGCCGAAGCGGTTGGCGAAGGCGATTGAAGCAAAAATTAGCCCGAAGGTAAACACAGAAACGTTGTATGCGGATGACGGACCAGCTGAAGTTGCTTCGTCTCTTGGTGAAATTGAAGTAGAAATCGGAGTGGATGACATTTCAACAGAGATGCAGGCATTTTTGTTAGGCGCAACGATTAATGATGATGGCGTCGTTATTCAAAAAAGCGACGATACAGCACCATATGTCGCACTTGGGTTTATTCTTCCTCTTTCGAACGGGGGACAGAAATATGTGTGGCTGTATAAAGGGAAATTTGAATTGCCTGAAGAGCAATACAAAACAAAAGGAGATAAAGTTGAATTTCAGACACCGACGCTAAAAGGGAAATTTGTAAAACGAGAATTCGATGAGGCTTGGAAAGCATCGGTCAATACGAAAGATCAAGGTGTTGATCCAGCAGTAATTCAAAATTGGTTTAGTGCTGTATATCAAGAAACAACAACGCCATAAGGGAAAGGGGAAGCCCTTTCTCTTTCAAATTCATAACATGGAGGAATGAATATGCAAGTTACATTATTAATCAATGGCCAAGAAAAAACATTTACCGTTCCGTTCGTAAAGGCGCGTATGTTTCGTCGCGCATTGGAACTACGTAAAAAATATGACTTTAACAATATTGATGTGGAGGCGCTGGATTCCATCATTGCCTTCATCGTCGAATTGTTTAACGGGCAATTTACGGTCGATGAATTTTACGATGGCATTGCGGCGGATCGCCTCATTCCAACCATTTCAGATTGTATGAACAAAGTCATTGGAGTGGCGAAAACGAATGACCCAAACGTGTAACGGGGTCTGAAATGGACCCATATGACGCGGTGAAAGAGTTTTACCTAACGCACATTAAGAACGGAATACCGATGTACCTCGTGGATGAGATGGACATCGGCTTTTATTTTGAGCTTCTGGACTATGCGGAGGAAAAAGAGACGCGAAAAGAACGGCTGATGATTGAGCAGTTGTTGTAAAGGTGGTGAAACGATGGCGGAAGTTGGTACGTTGCGAGTGTCGCTTGGTTTAGATAGCGCAAATTTTACGACGAGCATTGAGGCAGTCAATCGCAAGCTGAGGCTTGTTGACGCTGAGTTTAAAGCGGCTACCGGTGGGGTGAAGGATTTTGAAAATGGTTTGGAAGGATTGCAAATTAAAGCGGAATCCCTCACACAAAAGCTACAGTTACACGAGGCGAAAGTCGCTGAGTTAAAGCGCAGATATGAAGAAAGTGCGCAAACGAAAGGAAAAGACGCAGCTGAAACCGAGAAGCTTCTTATTGCCTATAACAAAGCTGTCGCAGAGATGAAAAAGACCGAGGCGCAGCTGCAGCAGACAAATAAAGAGATTGAAAGGCAAACGAACGGCTTTACTAAGCTGGAGCAAGCGGTAACACAAAGTTTACAAAAAATTGACCAGCAGTTGAAAGTGATTGACTCCGAATTTCGCGCTGCAACAGCAGGTATCGAAAATTTTGGCTCAACGTCTGAACAATTGCGTACGAAAGCAAATAGTTTGGCTCAAACACTTGAACTACAGAAAACGAAAGTATCGGAATTAAAGCGACTATATGATGAAAGCGTAAAGGCAAAAGGAGCGGATGCGAAGGAAACAAATGACCTCATAATTGCCTACAATAAAGCGACCGCGGAAATGAAAGAAACTGAGGCGCAACTACGACAACTAAACCAAACGATTCAACAACAAGAAACAGCTTGGGGGCAACTACAAACAAAACTGAACGAAACAGGGCAGCGGTTGCAAGACGTCGGAAATAATCTTCAATCATCGGGAGCGCAAATTGCTGCATCATTCGGTGTAGCAAGCGCCGCAATTAGTGGTGCATTAGGTGTTTCTGTCAAAAAATCGATGGATTTTGAAGCGCAATTGTCTCGGGTAGGGGCGATTGCAGGGGCGACGCCGAATGAATTAGAGAAACTCAAACAGGCTGCTCTTGATCTTGGTTCATCGACGTCTAAGTCAGCTACTGAGGTTGCACAAGGTATGGAAATCATGGGCGCGATGGGGTACAACACGAATCAAATTCTCGCAGCTATGCCTGGTATCATAGCTGCAGCAGAAGCATCCGGGGAGGACATGGCGCTTGTTGCTGACACAGTATCATCAGCACTCAATGCATTTGGTCTCGAAGCAGGAGAGGCGTCAAGAGTAGCGGATGTTCTAGCGCAAGCTGCAAACGACTCTGCAGCAGGTGTGCAGGATATGCAGTACACGTTCAAGTATGCAGCCCCAATTGCAAAAACATTAGGTATTTCCCTTGAGGAACTTGCGGCAGCAACAGAAATTATGGCCAATAACGGTATCCGTGGCGAGCAGGCTGGTACAACATTGCGTGGTGCGCTCATTCGATTATCGGATCCCCCAAAGGAGGCACGAGAGGCATTAGCTTCATTAGGCATTCAAGTGACGGATGCGCAAGGAAGAATGTTACCTTTTGGCGATATTATTGGACAGCTTTCTGAGAAAACAAAAAATATGAGTAATGCCCAAAAACTTGCGGCACTTTCAACTATTTTCGGAACAGAAGCAGCAAGTGGTATGTTGACGGTGATTGAAGCTGGGCCACAAAAACTAGACTCTTTGACAAAATCCCTTCAAAACTCAAGCGGGGCGTCAAAAGAAGCGGCCGAAAAAATGAAGGATAACTTAAAGGGGGCTCTTGAGGAACTAGGCGGCGCTATTGAAACCGCACAAATTTCTATTGGAGATGCGTTAGCTCCAGCAATACGTATCGTTGCTGAGGCTCTACAAGGTCTATTTAATGCTTTTAACAGCTTACCAACAGGTATGCAGCAATTTATCGTAATCGGAGCGGCTATTTCAGCTGTTTTGCTCGGGATCGTTGCATCCATTGGCATTGTATTGTCGATTGTAGGAACTGCCATGCAAGGATTTGGAGCGTTGGCAGGCGTGCTGGCTAGCGCTGGTGGAATGGCAGGAGTTTTTTCAAGTGCGATAGCTGCTATTACTGGTCCGATCGGAATTGCAATCGGAGCAATTGCCGGATTAGTAGCTATCGGTGTTGTGCTATATAAGAATTGGGATGAAATCAAAGAGTTTTTGTCGGCAACATGGGAAGGAATAAAAGCAGTAGCTGTGGCGGTCTGGGATGGGCTAAAAACGTATTTTACAACGGTCTTTAACATTTATAAAACGATTTTTACAACCGTATGGGAAGGTATTAAAACGGTAGTCACAACCGTTTGGGAAGGACTAAAAACGGCGGCCACAGCCATTTTTGAGGGGATAAAAGCGTATTTTACGACTGTACTCAATATATACAAAACGATTTTTACGACTGTTTGGAACGTCATTAAGACAACTGTTATCGCCGTTTGGGATGGGTTAAAAACAACAGCAACGACTATTTTTAATGCGATAGCGTCATTTTTATCAAATTTATGGGATGGCGTAAAAAATACTGCTACTAATGTGTGGAACACGATCAAAATTAGCGTTAGCAATATCGTTAGTGGTTTATCTTCTGCCGTACAAAACACATTCAACAGCTTAAGAAGCGCGGTTTCTAATATCTTTGGTGGTGTAAGAGACACGTTAATCAGCATATGGGAAGGAATCAAAAATACGGCAAGAGGCTGGGCAAGTAGTTTTGTAGAAATCGGGAAAGACTTGCTTCGTGGTATATGGAACGGTATGAGTAGCATGGCAGATTGGTTATGGGATAAGGTTAGATCTATGCTCTCTGGGCTAACAGACAAAATCAAAAACTTTTTCGGCATTCGCAGTCCGAGTCGTTTGTTTGCGGAATATGGCGGATATTTGTCACAAGGTTTAGCAATCGGTATTACTGACGATGCAAAGCTCGCTGAGAATAGCGTTGTTGATATGGCAAAACGAGTAGCAAAAGCCGGTCAACAAATCGGCAACATCGCCCTGCCAAGTATAAAGCCAGCGGCGATTCAGCATGTTGTTGAAACGAATGTGGTTGGTGATATGGCAAAGGACAGGCAGACTGAAGGAGTGACAATTGTCATTGAAAATATGATTGTACGAAATGACAGGGATATCATTCGATTTAGCCGTGAATTAGAAAATTTAAGGCGTATAAGTAAGCGGAGTCGAGGAGAGCGATTATGAAATATTTTGTTTTAGATGGAAAGAGCAGCAAGGATTTTTCCTTACGCATTTCTCATGTTTCACGATCTGTATTACCTGAAATACGTGACCACTATGAACAAATCCCAGGGCGACATGGATCATACCTTTTCCCACAGCCCTTCGGCGATCGAATTGTGAGTGTGTCTTGTTTGCTAAAAACGCATGAAAAATCGGAGAGGATGCAGACGATAACCCGTATAAGTGCTTGGCTATCATCCGATAGAAAAAGAATGCTTGTATTTAGTGATGAACCAAATGTTTTTTATATGGGGAAAGTGAAATCCTCACCCAATTTTGAAGAAATATTTACTTTTGGTAAATTAACCATTGAATTCGTTTGTGATCCATTCAAATATGCAATGGAGGCTCAAGAGATCTTATTTGAAATGGACTCCAATAGTGTGCAGTACATTTCAAACGGCGGAACGGCAGAAACTTATCCCTCTGTTGTGATTCAAGCGGCGTATGGGGAAATCCAAAACCCTAAAATCACAATCAATGACAAATATTTGTTGTATAGCGGCGTTCTAACACCTAACTCTTCAATTGAAATCAACACGGAGAGCTTTTTAGCAACGAAAAGCATGGAACGAGATATTGTCACAACCGGAGCATATGACACTGCGGAAAATAATATTCTTTCGATGATTGATGGCGAATTCGGGGCGTTTTTTCCTGGCGGCAACACATTGGCATATAGTAGCGCAAATGGACGGAAGGCTCGAATTCGTCTTGTTTGGCAAGAACGATATCTATAAGGAGGATAACGCATGCCACAGCAAAACGGGAGATTGAATACAGATTTAGACAATAAACTGACCTCATCATATTATGATGGCGCCAAGTGGCACATGTTCATGAAGGCGTTGAATGGGGATATCGAGGCGCTGGGCTCGACAACCGATCCAGCTACAGCACAAACAGTCATTGGGTTGCTGAAAGCGTTAATCGCGAAGCTACCGAGCACGCTACAAAACGATGCCTTTAAAAGCGTCTTGAGTGCGCCGATTCCCACCGGAACGAATAAAATCGGGTCTGTTGATATAGCTAATAGCCCAACCGTTCGTGTAGACAGTGCAACAGCGGTAAATGTTAATATGGCCGGTGCCCTGCCTGCTGGGAGCAACAAAATCGGGTCCGTAGACATCGCGAATAATCCGACTGTCCGCGTAGATAGTGCAACGCCGGTCAATGTGAGTATTGCGCAACCGTCTGTGTTACAAATAGCGAAAGTGTCGCCAACGAACATGAAATCAGTAGTTAAGTCGGCGGGGAGCGCTAATACAAGCGAGTTGATTATATCCTTGTCGTCTGTACAAGGACGGATTGTAGAATATATCATCACCGCCGATGCAACAAACACAGCTCCTGTTTACATTGGTGAAAATGGTATCGACAGCACGAAAGGAATCCCTTTAGCTCCTGGACAACAATTCCGTTTGGAATACGGAAAGGAGCTATATTTTTATGCTCAAAATACGACAGATAAAATCAGGGTAACAGTGATCAGTGCAACATAAAGGGGCGTATGTATACGCCTTTTTTTTTTATATTTTTTAGGGAGAGGGGGGAGTATCTTACGTGATTTTGTCTGAATTGAACAAACTATTTCAAGAACAGCAATGGAATCAAGGAACGACCAACAACCTTGTTTTAAGTCCGAACGGTCTCACGCTTGAAAGATATCAAGTGAGCGGGATTGGTACGGTTATAGATGATTTTGAGGGTGAACAGCGGAAATTTACGTTCAAAGGCGATTGGCAGCGAACAACCGCGCGGAAGGCAAGCGGATCATATTCTTACACCAATAAAGATATAGGGGACAACCAAGCAAGCGCGACGGAAATAACCATTAGTTTGCCGCAGGGCGGGCGTATTGAATTTGACTATTTAGTTAGTAGTGGAAGCGGTTATGATTATTTAAGGTTTTATATTAACGGCGTAGAACAATTTAAAGACAGCGGCAATAATACAAGTTTTAAACACTTTGCAAAAGATTTAACATCGGGGACATATACATTTAAATGGCAGTATAGCAAAGATGGAAGCGTAAGCAGCAATGATGACCAAGCGTATATTGATAATCTTTCCATCACTGGCGTAGATACAACGATGACAAAGTATCGAACAAGAGGGACTTGGCTTGCCGCGATTACGAATGATATGGTGCGAAATGTAACGGGAAGTCGAGTGATAATTGACTATGAAGTGCCAGTAGGTACGGCCGTAATCGTAGAAGTATCGACAGACCAAGAAGAATGGTATGAAGTTGTCAATGGTGGAGAATTGCCGAATGAGATACAAAATTTTCAACGACTAATGATTAGGGCGACGCTACAAACACAAAATGAGCAGGTAACTCCGATACTAAAAAGCATAGGTATATCTATATGGGAAGAAGCAAGAGGTGTTCGAACGCTAGGACGTCACTCGAATGTGTATCGAGATATTATACGCGTATATACGCTTGATGGAAGTCTTGCTGCGTATCTAGAAAACGCGAAGAACATCTATATCGACGACTTCCTAAATGACAAATCCATTTTATATTTTGAAATGCCGTTCAATGATCCAAAAACGAGACTCATTCAGTACGATGGGCAACTAGTTTATAAAAATCGGCGCTACATTGTCACAGAAATTGAGGATGGTATGGATGAAGATGGGCAGTTTACTTTTGCTGTCACGGCGGAATTGGCGTATATTGAATTACTTAACAGGGTTTTTCCTACAATCGAAATCAATACAGAAGAATTGAGGAATGGACTGAGCAAAATTTTGATCGGAACTGACTGGAAAGTAGGTATCATCGAAACAGGATATGAAGATGAAGTGTTCAGCCTGAAAGAAAGTCGAAAAACAGCTCTTTGGCTTGTTCGACAAGTAGCCAAAATTGTTGGTCTGGAAATTCAGTGGGATAGTATGAACCGACTGGTGCATTTCGTGAAGCGGATCGGCAGCAATCGTGGTGCATCTTTTCGCTACCGAAAAAATCTCAAGAGTGTTAAGAGAACCATCACTCCACCGGAGGCGACAGTCATCATCCCATACGGAAAAAATGGGCTGACAATCGCAGACGTGAACGATGGAAAAAACTATGTAGAAAATTACGATTGGTACGTTTCACAAGGCGTGCCACTTTCAGAAGCCCGTCAGAAATACAGAAAAGAATACATCCTTGAAGATGAACGATTCATCTTGCCCGGCAACTTGAAGAGGTATGCCGAGGACATGCTCAAGGAAATGGCTTTCCCGCGGATCAGCTACCAAGTCACGGTATTAGATTTATCCGCGATCACCGGCCTAGAGGAAGACCGGTTTTATCTAGGCGACGATGTGAGAATATACAACGAGGACCTAAATTTAGATGTTACAACGCGGATTTTACGCATGAAGGTTTACCCGCAGGAACCGTGGAGGAACGAGGTAGAGCTGGGCTTTTTGGAGCCAGGTTTAGGGGATGTGTCAAGTGAGAGTATCAGTAGCGACGTACAAGCGGCGCAGCCCGATTTGCTTTTTGCAACGTCCGGGGCCGCGAAAACGATAGGGACGAGCCCGCTTTTCCCGTTGCAAATAAGCATAACGAATTTTGGTAGCACTAACGCCCAAATTGGCTTAATGTTAATTTGCGAGGCAAAGACAGCGTTAACCGTTACAGTTAAAATAATGATGAACGGTACCGACATAGGGCCGCCGATCAAACAATATATGCCGGCGGGTTGGCATAGTATAGGGCTGCCGTTTATCATTGCGCAAATGCCAAGCGGTACCGGTATGCTAGAAATACAAATGTTTACAAGTACAGGCACGATCGACATACCACAAGACGGCCTGCAAATGTTTGTATATGCACAAAACTTGTTAGGCGGTCTATCGTCTGAAGTACCGCGGCCGAGCATTGCGGAAATGTATAGTTTTAATAAAGCAAGTTACACGACGATCCAAACGCACCAAGCCGTCACTATTGCTTTGGATGGCCCGGACCGCGTGAATGTAGGAGAACACCACAGCCTAGAATATGAAAACAGCATAGCTACACATGCAGCGATCAATATAACCAAACGATAAAGGAGGTAAAACTATGATCCGACAAAGTAAAGCGACAAAACGTAATTTTTTAACCGGCGAAGCGATCGAAATAATTAAAGAAAAGCCTATAAAAGGCGTTAGGGGAGTTCACACTATCGAATTATTTGACGCTTTAACCGGCAAGTTAGTCGAACGGGTAGAAAGTGAAAACTTTATCTCTAAAGTCATGGAAGAACTACAACGACAAGCCGCTTTATTTGCTTTTCTTACTGATTCGATAGAATATGCGAGCGGATCATTTATTAAATACTACGGACCGCTTTATAATTTAGCGAGGTATGATGTAGTATTTAAAAACCCAGATATGTCTTGGTATACTGTTGGCGATTTTCCTATGAGTTGGTTAGTTTTAACTGATTACGACGGCCCGGAAGATCCCGAAAACGAAATTATTATGCGGGGGCGCATTATCGGATATGCCGACCGATATAACACATATGTAGGTAGTGACACTAAACTCGGATCATTAAACACCGCAGAAAGTTTTGTAGAGCCTCAACATATTCATTTAGTTTACGATTGGCCGACACATGCGGCGAACGGAACTTTTCAAAGTGTTTATTGGAATTACCATTATGAAAGAAATACTTCTATAGCGGTTA
>NZ_JAPSMC010000039.1 GCF_026847645.1 Anoxybacillus sp. J5B_2022 | reverse complement strand
AGCATGCAAGCACATTATTGATTGAAAGGAGGAAGGGTGATTCCTCCCCGACTTTCGCTCTCGCTTAGAAGTCGGGGTCTCCTCGCCCGATGATGATGAAAATTGTATTTGGGAAAAAAGAAGAGGAAGCACTTTATCAAGACGCCCTTTATGTGCGCCGCCTTGTATTTGTCGAAGAACAGCACGTTCCGGTGGAAGAAGAGATCGATCATTTCGAAGACGAAGCGATTCATTTTGTTCTTTATGACGAAACGAAGCCGGTCGGAGCCGGAAGATTGCGCCTGCTTGATGAAGCAACCAGCAAAATTGAACGGATTTGTGTGCTGCATGACTATCGAAAAAAAGGCATCGGCCGCCTCCTCATGGAGCATATCGAACAAGTGGCGAAGCAACATGGCGCAGCAAAAGCGAAATTGAATGCGCAAACCCACGCTGAGCCGTTTTACAAAAAGCTCGGCTACGAAACGATTTCGGACGTGTTTCTGGATGCCGGCATTCCGCACGTGACGATGGTAAAAATACTTTAGGACCGTATCAGTGTGATACGGTCCTTATACGTATTTGTCCCATTTTTGTTTCTTTACGATGTGCTCTGCTTTTTTGTGCTTTTTCTTTCGCTGCAGTTGCTTGACAACAAGATGAGGATCCCGAGCAACGCCAGTAACAGCCGCAACCGAAAAGCAAACGTCTACTTTGCGCGCGATCGGCCAGTGCACTTGCATCAACAGCCCCCCTTTTTCATAAAATTCGCTTTCGGGCAAACAAATCCTTTTTTCTTATCGTATGTTTTTGTTATGATGGACATTGATCGAAATGTAAAAAGGAGTTTTGCGATGGAACGGGCAACGTACAAAAGAAGAATTATTTCGCTTTCTAGTCTAGCGCGCGAAAAATATGAAGCCGTATACGAAGCAGCATTACGTGGACAAATCTCTTGTCTCGCCTGTGGCAAGCCAGTCAAACTATATTTAGGCATCCAACAACAGCCTCATTTTTATCACGACGAGCCAACCACTTGCTCTTTTTCTCTCACAAACAAGCAGCAATATTGGAACATGCCTATCGCTTATCAGCCACTTGCTCCTTTTCGGCAAAACAAACGAGAAGAAGCACGCGAAGAAACCGGCTATCTTCGCACGCTTGTCGAAGTGGGCGTTCCGCTTGATGAAGCTCAGTTGCAAGCGGTAAAAACGACAGAGGGACCGCTGCTCGTACTCGCCGGAGCAGGAAGCGGCAAAACGCGCGTCTTAACGGCAAGAACCGCCTATATGATCACTGAAAAACGCATCCCGCCGTCAGCCATTATGCTCGTCACCTTTACAACAAAAGCAGCACAAGAAATGAAAGATCGATTGTTGACGTACCCAGGGATGCATCCGACTGCTATTTCTCAGCTTGTGACCGGCACGTTCCATAGCATTTTTTACCGCATGGTCGCCCATTTTGACCGCGAGCGCTGGCAAGCAAACCGCCTGTTAAAATGGGAATGGCAGCGGGAACAAATGATTAAAGAAGCGGGGCGTGAGATCGGGTTAGATAAACGGCAATTTGCGTACGACCAAGCGCTCCAGCAAATTTCGTATTGGAAAAATACGCGCACGACCGTTGACCAGATCAAAACAACGGGACAATGGGAAGCGCAAACTGCTTATTTATACAAGCGGTACGAAGAAATGAAGAAGGCACAAGGGCTGTTTGATTTTGACGATATGCTCGTTGGCTGTTATGAAATGCTGTTGGAACATCCAGCACTGCTTTCACGCTATCAAGAGCGATTTCGCTATTTTTTAATTGACGAATTTCAAGATATTAATCAAGTGCAATATGATATTATCAATCTGTTATGCGCACATACGCGAAATCTTTGCGTCGTCGGGGATGACGACCAATCCATTTATTCCTTTCGTGGCTCGGATCCGTCATTTATTCTTGAATTTGACCGACATTATCCTGAAGCAAAAATTATTACGCTGTCGGAAAACTACCGTTCGTCCCATAGTATCGTTTCACTCGCAAACGCTGTCATTTCGCGCAATCGCTCGCGGCGTGCGAAGCAAATGAACGCCCAGTTTACCGTGGACGAGCTGCCGCTTTTCTTTTTTCCGTACGACGAGGAAGAGGAAGCAACGATGGTCGTGGAAGATATAAAAGAACGCCTTCAGCGCGGTGCAAATCCTGCTGATTTCGCCGTATTATACCGCACGAATGCCGCCTCGCGCGCCATTTTCGAACGGCTCGTGCAGTCGCAATTGCCGTTTGTGCTCGCAAGCGACGGAGAATCATTTTACGAGCGCCGCTTCGTCCGTTATTTGCTCGCTTATTTGCGGTTAAGCCTCGACCCGAACGATGAGGAAGCGATGAACGATTTGCTCGTGTCGCTTTTTTTAAAACAAACGCTTTTGCAAGAATTAAAAGCGATCAGCATTCTCGAAGATTGCTCGCTCGTTAAGGCGCTCACAAAACTTACTAACGTTCAGCCGTTTCAACGCAAAAAACTAAAGACGATCGTCCCGCTCTTTAAACAGCTCGCCAAATTAAAACCGACCGAAGCAATAGAACTGATCGAAACAGAGATGGGCTTTTCCGAATTTATGAAAAAACGTGGCAATGAAGGGAACGTGATGGAAAGAGGGGCGGATGATGTACGCGACGTCAAAGTAGCCGCAAAAAAATTTAAAACAGTTCACTCCTTTCTTCGTCACGTCGACAAAATGATCGAAGCTGCGAAGCACATCGAGCAACATCGTCACGCCATTCAACTATCGACGATCCACCGAGCAAAAGGATTGGAATACAACTACGTCTACATATTAGGGGCGGTCGAAGGAAGCATCCCACATGACTATGCGCTCGAGGCCAATCGGAACGGAGATCCGCTTCCATTAGAAGAAGAGCGCCGCCTATTATACGTTGCAATCACACGAGCGCAACACGGCGTCTTTCTTTCTATCCCGTCACAGCGGCGGCTAAAATCTGCTTCACCGTCCCGTTTTCTAAAAGAATTTATCGCTAAAATAGCCGAGGGAGCTCAAAGATGACGCTCCCTCGGCGTTATTTTTTATTAATCATATTGGCAATCGTGTTGAAATCGAGCTGCTTGCCGTTTTGAATAATCGTTTGAACAATTTTATCTTCTAATTCTTTCGGCACTTTTCGGTTGGCGATTTGCGCCACGCGCTTAATCACGCCGCGAACGGTTTGCTCGTCTTTAAAATTCGCGTGCTGAAGCGAATTTGCTAGTTCTAAAATATCTTTCATATTGACGCCTGTTTTCTTTTCGACGTTCTTAAAAAATTGGTTATCCATCATGTCAGCCTCCCTTATTTTACTAGCGTATGAAAAAACGCCGCATGAGTGCATGAAAGCAAGAAAAAGTACGAGCTGTCTTTGATGAAACAGCCCGTACCGTTCCTTCCTTAACCGACGAACGCAGCACCAACAATAATTAACAAAATAAACAACACGACGATTAGCACGAATGTAGAGCCGTAGTATCCACCGCCGTATCCGTAACCACCATATCCGTATCCGCAATATCCAAACATTGCTTTGCACCTCCTTGCACGTTGGTAGTGTTATCGTATGCGCGTATTTGTGAAACGGTATGGGCGGTCGCTAGGAAAAATAGCGGAAAAGTTGCTCTAGTTGCTTTTCTTTTTTGCGGAACCATCCGTCAATCTTCGTTAAGTCGCCATTCACTTCTTTTAAAAATTGGCTGTTCACTTTTTCGATTTCCTTCATTTTCTTGTCAAACTCCGTTCCCCATTTCTCGATCCGTTTTAAAAATTGATCATGCCCTTCTTGCTTTGATTTCGCTACTGCTTCTAACGATTTTTCCAACTGTTTACTCATCTTATCACCGCCTTTCTACTATGGTGTATGACAAAAGCAGACAACGTGCCAAGGCGGATGAAATATGATACAGTAAAAACGTATACAGTAAACAAGGAGGAAGTAGAAATTGAAGGAATTACAAACGGCAGAACAGTTTCATGAAGCGATCTCGGGAGACAAACCGGTGATCGTGAAATTTTATACGACATGGTGCCCGGATTGTGTACGAATGGACATGTTTATTGACGACATCGTCCGTGAATATTCGCAATACGATTGGTTTCAAATCAATCGCGACAATGTGCCGGACATCGCCGAAACGTATCAAGTGATGGGCATTCCAAGCTTGCTCATATTCCAAAACGGAGAGAAAATCGCCCATCTTCATAGCGCCAATGCAAAAACGCCAGAAGAAGTGAGAGCGTTTTTACAGTCGGTATAAAGAGCGCCTAGGAAAAAGCGCATTGCCTTTCACTGCATAAAAAAACAGCCGATGTATCCGCATCGGCTGTTAATAGTCAATGTCTTCAAAATCTTTCGGTTGATGGGTTAGGTGGTCGTCTTTGTTGATCCACTCGATCGTCACTTCTTCGTCTGTCGTATGCGTAGGTTTTCCCTCTGTTTTTTTCTTCAACGATACTTTCATTTCCTCATCGGTCGTTTTCGTCGGTCGCTTTTTCATCCATCGTTCCTCCCTTAATTAATTTTTTAGCAATGGTGCTACTCTTCCTAACAAGTCGTTCAATTTTTTCGCATTTTTCTCATACATTTGTTTCGCTTCTTCCGATTGTGTTTCTAGCGCAAATAGCTCGAAATCAGCTTGCACTTTTTTGATGGCAGCAAGCAAAAACTCTTTGTCTTGCGGTTGTTGCGCTTGAATTTTATCATCGTATAAATCGACGGTAAGCTGTCCGTAAGAATCGACTTGCGCTAAAAAGACGTTTTCGATCGCAACCCCTTGTTTATCCAATTCCGCTTTCAACCAGCCGCGGCTTAAGCCAGCGGTCGCAAGCGGCTCGTCCAAAATTTTCCCGTCCATTACAACCGTTTGCGGTTCTTTCTCGGAAGGAGGATTCGGGAATACGTCTCCGACGGCCAGCGGTTGTTTTTCACGTTTTAACAAAACGTTCAAATCTCCGTTCGGTTCCAACACCGCAAATTCGACATCCGCGACGCGAAAGACGTCTTTTTTCCGCAGCTGCTCCATCAGCTCGTCAATCGTATATTTTTCCTGCTTTAAATTTTCTTCTAATACTTTGCCGTTTTTAATGAACACCGTTGAATTGCCTTCCACAAAATCGCGGAATTTTTTGTTGCGCAACGAAATATGCGAAATAAGAACTGGAAATAATGACCAAATTAAAATACTTGTGATTCCCTCTTGCAAATTAATATCAAGATCTGTCGACATCGTTCCGGCGATATCACCGACGGTAATTCCGACGATATATTCAAAAAAAGACAATTTCGATAATTGTTTTTTTCCTAAAATCCTTGTAATAACAAACAGCCCGATTAAAATGGAAACGGATCGGATCGCTGCTTCTAACCATATCGGCATCGGTCATACACCTTACTTTCCATGATATTGCGGTTCCTCCCGCTCCAGCTGGCTAATGCGTTGTTTCACATCGACAATGATTTCTTCCGTCAACATCATCGCCTCATGAAACGTCCGCTGCGCCTGTTCATCCGCTGAAGAAAGGGCAAATTGCTGGAAGGTTGCATGAATGCTTTTTAAACTTGCCAAACTTTGTTTCACTTGAGAAGCAACGGTCATCGTCTTCCCCCCTATCCTTTTGGTCGGAATAACAAAGCTCCGATAAATCCGAACACAATCGCAGCGGAAATGCCGGCGCTCGTCACTTCAAACATGCCTGTTAATACGCCGATAATGCCATGTTTATCGGCTTCCTGTAGCGCTCCATGAACGAGCGCATTGCCAAAGCTCGTAATCGGAATCGTCGCACCAGCACCAGCGAAATCAATGAGCGGCTCATATAAGCCAAACCCGTCCAAAATCGCACCCGCCACTACCAAAATCGTTAACGTATGAGCAGGTGTCAAATGGAATACGTCCATCATAATTTGTCCGATGACGCAAATAAGGCCGCCGACAACAAACGCCCAAAAAAACATCGCCATCATCTTTACTCACCTCCGTACTCAATCGCCACGGCATGCGCAATGCACGGAATCGTTTCATTTTGTTGAAACGTTAGCGGTGACAATAAAGCCCCGGTAGCAACGACGAGCATGCGTTTAAATTCCCCTTGCTTCATCCGATTCAGCAAATGACCGTAGACAACCGTCGCAGAACAGCCAGCGCCGCTCGCGCCTGCTAGTACTGGCTGATCTTCTCGATAAATGAGCAGACCGCAATCTTGATAGCGCTCTTCTTCGATTTGCAAGCCGTGTTCACGCAACAAATCAAGCGATATTTGGCGGCCGATTTTGCCTAAATCGCCCGTGACAATTAAATCGTAGTACGAACTATCGACTTGCATGTCGCGCAAATGCGCTTCAATCGTATCGACCGCAGCGGGTGCCATCGCCCCGCCCATATTAAACGGGTCGCTTAGCCCCATATCGACGACGCGGCCGATCGTCGCCGCCACGATGCGCGGTCCTTCCCCTTCACTGCTCACGAGCGCCACACCAGCGCCGGTTACTGTCCACTGGGCGGTCGGTGGTTTTTGTCCACCGTATTCGGTCGGATAGCGAAACTGTTTTTCGACCGCGGTATTATGGCTTGAGGCACCGGTTAAGATGTATTTTGCTCCGCCGTGATTGACGATAAACGCGCTAAGCGCCAATCCTTCCATGGAAGTTGAGCAAGCACCGAATACCCCGAGGTACGGTGCACCAATCGTTCGCGCCGCAAAATTCGATGGCGTCATTAGATTAATTAAATCGCCGGCAATGATAAATTGAACGTGCTCTTTCGTAATTCCACCTTTTTCCATCGCTTTAAAAAAAGCTTCCTCGAGCAGTATTTTATGCGCCTTCTCGTATGATTCTTCCCCAAGCCAAAGGTCTTCATGCAACAAATCAAAGTCATCGGCAATGCGCCCGGTCGCTTCAAACGGCCCACCGACCGTCGCTGTTGCAGCGATAACCGGCTGATTTTCAAACACCCATGTTCGATGTCCTTTCATCATCCGAGCCCACCCCATTTCACGGCGATCGTTTTCACTAACGCGACAACAAAGGCGGTAAACGTTCCAAATAAAATGACCGAACCGGCAAGTTTAAACATGTTCGCTCCGACCCCTAAAACAAACCCTTCGGTTCGGTGTTCGATCGCTGCGGAAATGACCGCATTTCCAAATCCAGTGACCGGTACCGCCGTTCCTGCCCCGGCAAATTGGGCGATCCGGTCGTAAACACCGAATCCTGTTAAAATCATCGACAAAAAAACCATCGTTGCGACGGTCGGGTTCCCGGCAGTCTGTTCGGTAAAATCAAAAAAATACATATAAAAATACGAAATGGCTTGCCCGATCGCACAAATGAGTCCGCCAATCAAAAAGGCGCGCAAACAATTTTTCAGGACCGGTCGCTTCGTTTCTCGCTCCTTTTCAAATAAATGATATTCTTGTTGTACAGGTGTTAAATTTTTTCGCTTTTCGTTTGCCATATTGTCACCTCTTTATGTGCGCTCTTCGCTTAGCCGTTTTAACTGGTTGATTTGTTGATTAATCTTTCGTTCGCTCATATGGTCTTTTTCGATCTTCCCACGTAGTTCATCTGTCTTCCAAAATAACTTTAAATCGCTAGAAATAGTAACATCGTGGTCTGGAAACAATAGTTCAAGTTGCTGTTGAATGTCTTTTGCGATTTGTTTCATGCGAAACCGATCCATTTGTTTCACTTGATAGGCGAGCAACAGCTTGCGGTTCGTACTGACCGCCACAGCATCGCGAATCTCGTTGCGCGCTTTTACTTGTTTGACCGCTTGTTCAGCAACCGACTGGCTCTCTTCATGCGATCGCGCCGTTCCATCTGTGCTGAGCGAGATCATATTTTCTCCTTGTAACGACTGTTTTTGCACTCCCGGTTCTCTCGCACACCCTAACAATACGAATCCGATGATTATTATTCCAATCAGCTGTTTCATCATCCGCTATCAATCCATTCGTGTTATGTAGTTTATCAAAAGGCCGAAAGGTTGGTTCAGAACCAACCTTGTAACGCCTTTATTGCTTATATTGCGGCTCCTCGTTTTCGATTTCTTGGACCCGAGAGTTAATTAAGTCAACAATAGCTTGTGTTTGCTGAGCTGCTTGCTGATAAATTTGTTTCGCTGCCTTATTTTCTGTTTGCAAAGCGAACGTTTCAAAGCTTGCTTGCGCTGATTTTAATCCGGCTAATGTTTGCTTCACTTGTGATGCTACGGTCATGATCAAAACCTCCTAATAAAATTGATTACAATTGTTAGAATGGATTGTACGCTGAAAAATATGCCTTCCATTTTTTACTTAAAAAAACTGCCCCTTATTTGAGGCAGTTTTTCGCTTATTCTTTCTTTTCCACTTTGTCTAAATAGCCGCGGCCGAGCGACGGATTATTTAAAATGCCGGCCATGACTAAAATACTTAAAAACGCATCATACAGCCGTTCGTATTTACCTAAATCAACATCGACACCGAACGTTTGCAACGCAAGCACCATAAAAGAGCCAATGGCTAGCCAAAGCCCGTAATTTTTAAATCGTTCCATGCTTCCACCCCTGTTTTTCGTTAAATCCACGAAAACGGTTTTCTTCCTTCATTTTCGTCGGACTCGTTCATTTCTTGCATCTCCTCTACCTCTTCAACACGAGCGCGACGCGAAGAAAACCATGGATCGTCAATGCGTCTTTTTGGCACAATCACAACATCATCCGCATGAACAATTAACTTATCGACGTGAATGACACGCGCCTTTTTATGTTCTGACATGTTCACTTCCTCCTTCGTTATAGAAAGGTTTGCATTGTTAGACTATGCATTTATCTCAATAGTGGTATAGGCGTTTTTCACAAAAAAAGGATTATCTTTTCCGATAATCCTCTTCACTCGTTACTTTTTTTTAATCAGCTTTCCGCAACCGCAGCCGCCTTTTTTGCTTTTTTCCGAAGACGATGAATACAGAGGATAGGCCTTCGTTCCGCTAATGACAACCGGTCTTTTCCCGTTCATCTTTTATCCCCTCCATGTGTAAAGTTATGACTTATTGTATGACGGAACAAAGCAATTGGTAACGGTCAAGTTCCCATTTCAATACGTGGAAAGCGGAGAAAGATGGCTACTCCTCTTCTCCACTAAATGAAAACGGGCTAGAAAGCGATGACGGTTCGCTTTTTTCATGTTTGGCGATCGCATTTTGCTGCCGCAATGTATGCAGAAACCAACTTTCGTTCTCTTCTGCACCTCTGTTCGGTCGAGATTGCATCAACTGCCGTTCCAATTCCGCTTTTTCCCGTTTGACTTTTTCTAGCTCTTCATAACGTTGCTCGCTTTGTAAGGCAAGTTCTTTTAAAATGATGTTTTCCGCCATGACGGCTTCGACTTGCTTTGTTAACTCTCTTACTTTTGTTTCCGCTGTTTCGAGCGATTCTTTTAATCGCTCGTTTTCTCGCTGAATAGCACCTCCGTCCCCTTCGGCTTGCGCCTTCGCCTTATAACGTGCTAGCTCGGATTGTAAATAAATAATTTTTTGCTTCAAAAGCACAATATCGTCTGCTTGCTTTGCTTTCACGTATAATCCCCCTTTGCAAAAGTTTTCTAATTACAACAAATTCAACCGTACGACCTTTTAGACCAAAAAAATGAAATTTCCGCTTTTGTCACGGCACATTTACCTAACTTTTTCATACTATACAGTAGTCCTAACACCCGTAGGAATTTATTTCAGCGGGAAAAATTTTAAACAGGAGGAAAGAGTTATGGGTCACTCTCATCATAAAGAAAAAGTATGCATTAAGACTCGTAAAGTGTATGACTGGGTTACGCGTCAAGTCGATGTGCCGCTTAGAAGCTTTTCTAATAGCGAATTAGAGGCGATCTTCCCAAAAGACAAATGCCCACGAAACCATGAAAGCATTTGTGACTTCTTCACATCGAACGGGATGAACCCACACGACTTCACGATTCGTTGCTTCTTATCCGATGAAGACGGCAATCGAATTGATCCAGTCGTCGATAACGACGCGCTCATTTGCCAAGAAATTATCCAACCAAATGGCCGTCAACCAGTTACCGTCACGCTCCCATCAGGTGATGAAGTCACGTTGCAAAAAGTAAAAGTGCTTGTCAAAGGGCATGTAGTCGTTCAAGTAGTGAATGCGAACGGGCAAGTCGTTTGTGAATCGGATGCTATTCCGTTTGCAACTGCACAAACATTTATCTTATGCGCTCCAGAAGGAACGACGCTCGACTGCCACATCTCCTTCTTTGAATGCGATGCTAGCCTTATTTGCACAAACAACTTCTCGCAACTAGACGTTTCCATTACCCTTTGCTTAGAAGTGCAAATGGAAGCAGAAGTGAAAATCGAAGTCGAAGCTCGTTTCTGTAAACCGCGCGAAGAAATTTTAGAAGCAACGCTTTGCCCAGCCGACAAATTCCCACCACAATGCCCAGAAGTATTCCCAAGTCACTAAACTTCACGAGTTAGGCTGTTGCCGAACACAACAGCCTTTTTTGTTTTTTCTATTCGTATGAAATACAGCTTCGTACATATATATAGCTGTAAAGGAGGGGTACAAATGGGACAAAAACCCCCAAACCACCATATTCAGCTCCAGCAAAAACTAATTTATTACCGTGCGGAAATCGCCAAATACGAACAACAAGTAAAAGCGTTAGAAACGGAATTACAAAAAGAAAAACTGCGCAACGAATTTTTGCTCGAAAAACTGCATGACGTAGAATCTGTATATGTCGAACCATATGAAAAAAAAATTGCCGAGCTCGAGCAACAATTATTATCGTACGAAGTCGCGCTAGAAGAAGCAGAACGACAAATTCAGCACTTAAAAAAATTAAAATATACCGTGCAAGAAGAGAAAAAACAAGCGGTCGTTAAAGCGCAAGCCTTATTTGCGTATTCCACTCTCCTTCCCGAAACACCGGAAGAAGAAACGCTCGTCATCGGCGATTTTATTATTCAAAATATCGGGACAGAAGCGCTGCAAAACTTGATCGTCTGCTTGCGCGTCCGACCGAAAATGGAGGCAGAATTGAGCGGAAAAATCGCTACCTACTCGACTCGGCACGACGATCCGGACTCTATCGAATGGATATTTGCCTATGAAAACTGGCGTGAACGAATCAAAAACGATGGCGAATATTGGATCAAACCAATTCACCTAAACAAATTGCTGCCGAACGAAGAATTGCGGCTAGCCAATATGCATATTCGCATCAAAAAAACGGCAAACGCCCCTTCCACCGTCATTGATGGATTTGTTTATGGCAACGAACTGCCGAACGGCATCGCCTCTCTTAATAGTATTATTATCAACACGTGACCTCTCCCGCTGATCGCTAGGAGAGGTTTTCGTTAGAAGAGAAGTTTTTGCACAATTGTTTCTAAAAAAGCAGCGCAGCCGGCAATCGCTAAAACAAATACAAGCGGTTCAAATACGGCTGGCCAGATCATATCGCCGGCGTACAGTAACGCCGCACACCATATTCCTGTACACCAATAGCAACTTAGCAATTCCCCGATCCATTTCCTCAGCCCCTTTCCTTTAACGACAAGAAACGTTTCCGTCGTTCCGTCCGGCAACGTTTCTTCTACTATTTCATGAAACGGTTTGCGGATAAACGAGGTAATCGCATCATAGACGAAAAGCCTCGTTAAACGAAAACTTGCAAGCGCAAGCACGAAAAAGAAAAATGGACTAGACATGCTATTCTCTCCTCTTATAGTCGTTTTATCCATTATATGTAAACACCACATCCTGTTTTCCCATTTTATAAAATCCCCTCGTTTTAGGCGTTCGTCTAGGTCATTTTCCCAACGTTTCATATGATACAGTAGATACGTTCACGATCTAGAAAGGAGTGACAATCATGTACAGCGTCTTTGTGCACACGAAACCGCTCAAGAAAAAAACAAGTTCTACAAACAGAGCGATTATGTTGCAACTGCAACAGTTGCTGCCGGGAACAGAAATGAATGTGCACACAGCAAAACAAACGTATTATAACGCTATTTTTCAATCGTTCAATCCGAGAAAAGGGACGGTGACATTATTAACAGACCAGTTTTATCCAAATGACGGGAAAACGATCACCGTCCACATCGAAGAGATCACATCGCTTGATACACCGTCTTCCGCCCGTTCAGACGACGAAGAAGAATAACGGAAGAACCAGGTATTCGCCTGGTTTTTTACGTCTAATGAAAGGAGTGTTCAAATGAAAATAAGCATCATCGGGGCAGGATATGTCGGACTGACGACCGCGGCCGTTTTAGCAGAACTTGGCCACACCGTTTGCTGTGTCGATCAAGATGAGCATAAAATCGCGCAGCTGAACAACGGACACGTGCCGATTTACGAACCAGGTCTGTATGAATTAGTCCAAAAAAATAAGTCATCGTTATCATTTACGACATCCTTCGCGGAAGGGGCGAGCCATCCGGTCATGATCATTTGTGTCGGGACGCCTTCATTGCCGGACGGAAGCACCGATTTGCGTTTCATTCAATCGGTCATCGACAGCTTAGCACCTTACATTCATTCACATAAAACGATTATTACAAAAAGCACTGTCCCACCGGGCACAAACGAATGGATATATGAAATGCTCATTGAAAAAGGCATCCCTTCTCACTTATTCCACGTTGTTTCCAATCCGGAATTTTTACGGGAAGGCTCCGCCATTTCCGATATGTTGCACGCGGATAAAATTGTCGTCGGTCTCCAGCACGATGACGATCAATCTTTAGCCATCATCCAGACGATGTATGCCGGCATTTCGGCAAAGTACATCGTCACAAGCCTCACAGGAGCAGAAATGATTAAATATGCGTCAAACGCGTTTTTAGCAACGAAAATTTCTTTCATTAATGAAATTGCTCGCATTTGCGACGCGTTTTCTGTTAACGTGAACGATGTCGCGAAAGGAATTGGCTGCGATCCGCGCATCGGGCCGCATTTTTTACAGGCAGGGCTCGGCTATGGAGGGTCGTGTTTTCCGAAAGACGTCCGCTCCCTTGAGCAAACAGCCCGGGCAAAAAACATTGAGCCGCTACTTTTACAGGCCGTTCAACACATCAATGAGTCGCAAATCGATGTGTATATCAATAAACTACAGCAAGCAATCTATGATTTGCCGAGGCAAACCGTAGCCGTGCTTGGAATTGCGTTTAAACCAAATACGGACGATACGCGCGAATCGCCGGCGGAGCGGTTCATCCGCAAGCTTAGCGAAATTGGGTGCGCCATTCGTGCCTATGACCCGAAAGCGAAATTAAGCAACGATCATTTGCCAAACGTCGTACAGTCGTCCACACTGATGGAGGCGTTAGAAGAAGCAAATGCGATCGTTGTTGCAACAGATTGGCTAGAGTTTCAACAGCTTGATTGGGAGAACGTAAAAAAACAGATGAATGGCGTCATCGTGTTAGATGCACGAAACTGCTTGAATCGTGCGGAAGTCGAAGCAGCTGGACTACATTATATAGGAGTTGGTGTCGGGTGAAAATTATCGTTACAGGAGCAGCGGGATTTATCGGTTCGCATTTATGTGAAAAGTTGCTCGAAGGCGAACGGAATACGGTCGTCGGCATTGACGGATGGATCGGTCCAACTCCTTCGCACGTAAAAACGTTCAACATCGGACCGCTGCTTGCCCATCCACGATTTACGCTCATTTCCGAAAATCTTTTAGCCGCTCCGTTACATGAACTATTGCGCGATGCAGATGCCGTCTATCATTTAGCGGGGATGCCAGGCGTTCGTACGAGCTGGGGAAGCGATTTTGAAGCATACGCCATTCATAACATTTCCGTGACACAACGTTTGCTTGAAGCGTGCAAAAACACACGTATTCAACAGTTTATTTATGCGTCTACTTCTTCTGTATACGGCGAAAAAGACGGGAAGCTATCGGAGGGGATGGAGCCAGCTCCCCTTTCTCCTTATGGCATCACGAAATTAACGGGGGAACATTTATGTCGAGTATACCACACGACGTTCGGCATCCCGACGGTCGTTTTGCGCTATTTTACGGTATACGGCCCACGGCAACGCCCTGATATGTCGTTTCATCGCTTTATTAAACAGTTGCTAGCGAACGAGCCGATCACGATTTTTGGCGACGGCACCCAATCCCGTGATTTCACGTACATTTCCGATTGTATTGATGGCACCGCCGCAGTTTTAGGCAATGAAGCAACCATTGGCAAAACGATCAATATTGGGGGAAAGGAAAAAGCCTCGGTCAATGACGTCATCACATTGCTAGAAGAACTGACAGGAAAAAAAGCCGTTCGGCAATATACCGCATCCGCCATCGGAGAGCCGAAACATACGTGGGCCGACCTTTCATTGGCAGAAAAGTATTTGCACTATTGCCCGAAAGTGACGTTGAAAGAAGGAATAGCGCGCGAAATCGAGTATATTCGCACGCTTTATCGGGAGGAAGAACAATGAATATCGCCTATATTTGCACGGAAAAATTGCCTTCTCCCGCCGTGAAAGGCGGAGCGATCCAACTGATGATTGACGGGGTCGCTCCTTTTATCGCCGGCAAACATACTCTTACCATTTTTTCGATTACCGATCCGCTGTTGCCAGCGCAAGAAATGACGAACGGAATTGAATATATCCGTTTTCCAAAAGAAACGTACGAACAAGACATCGCCAATGCATTAACAAAGCGGGCATTTGACGTTATCCACGTGTTTAACCGTCCTAGCCGCATTCCTCAATATAAAGAAGCAGCAAAACAAAGCGCGATCGTATTAAGCTTGCATAACGATATGTTTTCTCCTCTAAAACTACGCAAAGAAATAGCCGAACAAGCTATTGCCGATAGCACCCTTATTACTTCCGTCAGCCACTACATTAAACAAACAGTACTGAAACGGTACGACGTGCCGGAAGAAAAAATGCGCGTCATTTATTCGGGAGTGGATGTTACGAAATACGTCCCTGCTTGGACAGCGGAAGGTCAGCAAATCCGAAAAAAGATGCGGCAAATGCTCGGGCTTAAAGAGGAAAAAGTGATTTTATTTATCGGGAGATTAAGCAAAACGAAAGGGCCGCACATGCTCATTCACGCGATGCGCACTGTTCTTTCGCAACATCCGGACGCGGTGCTTGTCATCGCTGGCGGCCGTTGGTTTAGCGAAAATAGTTGGAACGATTATGTGCGCGAGCTGCACCGGATAGCTGCTCCGTTCGGAAATCGGGTCGTCTTTACGAACTACGTTCCGTCCGCACAAATCCCGCAGCTCTTTCTCATTGCCGATGTGTTCGTTTGCAGCTCACAATGGCACGAACCGCTTGCTCGCGTTCATTACGAAGCGATGGCCGCCGGCATTCCGATCATTACAACGAACCGCGGCGGCAATGCTGAAATCATTCAACACCAGCAAAACGGCTTAGTCATTGATGATTATGCCAATCCCGCTGCTTTTGCTGAAGCGATCCATGATCTATTCGTTCATCTCGATGAAGCGCAAATAATGGCTCGCCGAGCGAGAGCGCAAGTAGAAGAGAAGTTTCAGTTTCGTCATGTCGCCGACCGGTTAATGGTCGTCTACGACGAAGCATTGGAAAGAAATAAAGAGAAGATGCCCTATTGAGGCATCTTTTTTAGCCGATGATAAACGGCGGATCGCCTTTTCCTTTTTTCTTGTCCGACGCATTTTCCGTATAAGAAGAGGATAAAATAAACGGTTGGCGCTTCTCTTTTTTTGTTTTTTTCTTCGTTTCGTTTGTCGTTGTCGCATCGTCGTCTCGCCCTGCTTGCTTCGCCATTTCTTTTGCAGCTTCGTTTGCTTTTTTCTTCGCCTTTTTCTTTGCTTTTTCTTCCTTTTCTTTTGTTTCTTGTTCGCTCTTTTCTTCCTTCGGTGATTCCTTGATCGCTTCTAGCGGTTCTGACGTTACTTCTCCCGCATGTGCTTGCTCTAGCGTTGGCTGTGTTACTTCTTCTGCTTGTTCCCACACTTCTAGCAACTCGGAAGCGACCCGATCCCACGTATACATAGAAACGGCAAGTTCTCTTCCTTTTTCCCCCATTTTTTTCATCCGCGATTTATCCGATAATAGTTGCGAAATCGCTGTAACAAATCCGTTCGGGTCTTCTGGGTTTTCCACGACTAAACCGTTCTCATTCGCTAAAATCACTTCTGGATTGCCGCCCCTTGCCGTCGTGACGATCGGGAGTCCGGCTGCCATTGCTTCATAATGCACCCGTGCTAACGGTTCTTGCCATTGCGATGTGCAAACGAACAAATCAGCGGCTGCAAACCAATGTTGAATTTCATCGGGCGCAACAAAACCGGTTGTCACGACAGGGATCGGAAGTTTTTCAGCTAACGCCCGGACATAGGCGACATAATCATTAACTTTATTTTCGCTAAACCATTTGCTTCCGATGATGACTAACGCTAACTCTTTATGTTTTTTCGCAAGCTCTGGTAACGCTTCTAGCAATTTATCGACCCCTTTATTGCGCGAAAGCCTACCGGCGAATAAAATGACTGTTTTGTTCTCTAGCCCATGCGCTTTGCGAAGCTCGTTACGGATTTTTTGCATTTTTTGATGTGTCCCTGGCAAAAATCGCGCCGTATCGACTCCGGAATAAATGATGCGAATTTTGGTAGCTGCTTGCGGGTATAGCTCACGTATCGCATTTCCAACATAATTGCTCACCGTGACGATTCCTGACACGGTTGCAATGACCTCATTTGCTTCTTCTAGATCGATTTTTTCCGGATCAAACATATCGTTGTGCATACTTAAAATGAGTTTCGCTTGGGGAGCCGCTTGACGGATCGGCAACACAAGGCGTGGGCGATTAAAAATGTGGATTAAATCAAATTCATTCGCTTCGATGTAGCGGACAACGCTGTTCCGGTAGATTTCGAATACTTTTCCAGGGACACGTACATAATGAATCCCGTCAATCGTTTCTTCGTCTGGAAGCGATGGATTGCTAATTCCTAACACTGTTATATCGTGAAACGGTCGCAAATAAGGGAGAATACCAGAAATATAGGTTTGGATCGCCCCGCCTAATAACGGAGGAACCGGGAGTTTTTCTGTACAAACCATTAATATTTTCACCTTTATCTCCTCCCCTTCCAATCGGTTTGAATGTCTTCTAATACCGGCCATTTCGACTGATCCGTTTCGACAATCGTTTGAATAAGCTGTTTTGTTTGTTCCCCAAGAAATAGTTCCGGCTCATATACAATTTCTTTTATATTTTTATAAAATTCGTTTGGCATCGCCAAATCGATCAGCAAAATCTCATATAGCTCAGGCGTAAGAGGATTTGCTTCATCGTATGCTTCGATCATTTCCCGTACCCACGTGACGTCCCAGCGGTATAAATCCGCCATCGTGCCACTAATCAGCTTTCGTAAATCGCGAATCGGCAGGTCAAAGGCAATGCCGTCAAGGTCAATGATCCACATTCCGTTTTCCCCCATCTGGCCGTTCGACCAGCCGTAGTCTTGATGCACGAGCCCCCAATACGCATTTCCTAGCTTACTTAACTCCGCATAGCTTGATTGATGAAGTCGCTCAAGCCCTCTTTTTGCTTGCTCTGCAAATTCGTCGACCACTTCTAATAAAGAAGGGCTTGCTGGCATGTCTTTATACGCATTAGCGATATTGCGAAACCACGTCATTTTCGTAATCATTTTTTGATAGCTTTTCGGCCATTTGCGCACCCGGGAAGCTACTTCCGCCTGTTTCGGTGGCGTATACCCCTTGCTTAAACGATGAAACTCACCAAGGGCGTAACAAAGCTGTTTTGCCCCTTCCAAATCTTTTGTAACCGGTGCCAATGGCTCGATCCATTCGGCAACGAACCATAATTTCCCCCCTGCTTCCACATAATTTTCCCCGTCTTTTGTTTTGATGATTGGCGGTACTCTCGCTTCTCTCACTTCGACTAAATATTGTTGCGCCCCTAAGCTAAATAAACTTCTTGTTGGCCGGCGGTGCAATAATTTTAAACTTTTCGAGCCTCTATTCGTTTCAAGCTTCCAAATCGCACCGCCTTTATCCGGCTTAGTTGTAACGATCTGCCTGCTTTTCACTGATAAATCGTAGCTTTGCAGTACCTCATCGGCCAACTGTTCAATATAGTCAGGTACAAAAAACTCATGGGTCGTTTCATCCACGATCCATGGTTCAATGGTCGTCCGCTCCACATAATCCCCTCCTTTTGAAATAGCATGTGTCTTTTCCACCTGCTGAAATACTACTAACAACATATGATGCTCTTTTCATTATGCATAGACATCTACCCTAAGGAAGGCATTTTTTCCATCACAATCGCCTTTATGTTCAAAAATATGTATAAAAAGTTCTGCCAGCTTGGCAACTGGCAGAAGCAACGATTAGTGAATATGAATTAGTTAATTACCTTTCGCAAAGCCAATTAGTGAAACAGAAACAACTTGTTTAAACGGGATAGTAATTTTCTCACCTTTTTCCATTTGAAATCTTAAGTGTCCGTTTCGGTACTCCGAAATAAATCCTTGGTACTCTCCTTTTTTCGTGACGATTTTACATTTAATAGGAGACAATTGCTGCGGGAGCTTCACTAAAAATTGTACTTGTTCTTCTAGCGTCATCTCTTGAAACTGTTTCGTGTTCATTACCGCTTCTAGCTTATTCGCGCGATTAGCTGCTTTTTTCGCTTGAAACAACTGCTGCATATACGACGTTTTCGGCTCTAGTTTCGGCTGCACAATATAAAGAAGCGGCTCATTCGGAACGATTTGTTTCATCTGTACTCCTCCTCGCGATGGTCTATAACATAATGTATGCTTTCTATAAGGAAAAGCGACTGATTACCATGGTTCCTTCGAAAAAAAACAAGCCAACGGCTCAAGTCCGTTGGCTTGTGTAGATTAACGAGCTAAAATATGGTATCCGGAATCGACATGAATAATTTCGCCGGTAATGCCGCGCGATAAATCGCTGAACAAGAACAATGCCGCATCGCCGACTTCTTCTTGCGTCGTCGTGCGACGAAGAGGGGCACGTTCTTCAATTTCTTTTAAAATCGAGTTAAAATCGCTGACGCCTTTCGCAGATAGTGTCCGAATCGGGCCGGCGGAAATGGCGTTAACACGAATGCCGTATTTTCCTAAATCGTTCGCCAAATATTTCACGCTCGCATCTAAAGACGCTTTCGCTACGCCCATAATGTTATAGTTTTGCACGACTCGCTCGCCGCCAAGGTATGTCAATGTGACGATGCTGCCGCCTTCGGTCATTAACTCTTTTGCCGCCCGTGCCACCGCGGTCAACGAATAGGAGCTAATATTGTGCGCCAATAAAAAGCCTTCGCGGCTCACATTCATATATTCACCGCTTAAATCGTCTTTGTTTGCAAACGCAATGCAGTGAGCCACGCCGTGAATCACACCAACTTTTTCTTTAATTTCTGCAAAGCAGTTCACGATTTCTTCGTCGTTCGTGACATCGCACGGTAATACTAACGTCGTATCATCTTCTAGCGTGTCCACTAATTTGCGGACTTCTTCCTCAAACCGCTCCCCGGCGTATGTAAAAATAAGCCGTGCGCCGGCCGCGTGAAGCGAGCGGGCAATTCCCCATGCAATGCTTCGTTTATTTGCTACTCCCATAATGACATACGTGCGTCCTTTTAACGATAACGTCATTCGCCATCCTCCTATATTGTTCACCTTTATTATTTGTTATTAGTACCAAGTATTAATTTTATTATAACAAAAAAACGCGCATGAAAAAATAATAATTTTTTCGTTCGCCCAGCGACAAAATTTTTCCGCTTGATTTTCATCGTTTCCTTTGCAAAAATAATGGAATTAGCTAATATGGATATGATGAGTTTTTTTCATATGGAGTGGAATGAACGATGGAACAAGATAAACTGCCGCAACAAAAATTAGACTATCATTTGCTGTTTCTTTTATTTTTAATTGCGATTGTCAGCGCGATTGCGATTCATAGTGCCCAGCCGTCTTTACCAGCAAAATTGCAACATATTAACTTTGCCGCCAAACAACTGCAATGGTATGTCATCGGCGCCTTCGTCATCGCCGTCACGATGTTGATTGATTACGATCGCCTTTTCCATCTCGCGTGGTATTTATACGGCTTTGGCATGGTGTTATTGCTCGGACTTGAATTGAACGTCCCTGGAACCGTCACGATTAAAGGAGCGACAAGCTGGTATTCCATCCCAGGAGCCGGCAATTTTCAGCCATCAGAACTGATGAAAATTTTTATGATCATCGTCATTAGCCGAATTATCGTCATCCATCGCGAAAAATATCCGGAGCCGACGATTGAAGACGACTTTAAATTATTAGGAAAAATTGCGCTCGCGATGGCCCCACCGTTATTGCTATTAATTCGTCAGCCTGACATGGGGATGTCGATGGTATATACGGCAATTGCGGCTTCGCTCGTGCTCGTTTCTGGCATTCGTTGGCGCATTATTTTAGGGATTGTGTTCAGCGGGGTTTTTGCAGCTTCCACGCTCGTATTTATTTTCTTTCAATTCCCTGATTTTTTCCATAAATATATTTTAAAAGAGTATCAGCTCGACCGATTCTACGGCTGGCTTGCGCCGTACGAATATTCCAACGAGCAAGGGTTCCAGCTCATTCGTTCGCTCTTGGCAATCGGGTCAGGAGAGATGTACGGAAAGGGATATAAAAATTTAGATGTATATTTGCCGGAAGCACATACTGATTTTATTTTTGGTATTATTGCGGAACAGTTTGGTTTTATCGGAGCAAGCATCGTCGTTTCGCTCTTTTTCTTGCTCGTCTACCGAATGGTTCACATCGCCTTAGAGAGCCATGATGTATACGGGAGCTATTTATGTGCTGGTGTCATTGGCATGATTACCTTTCAAGTGTTCCAAAATGTTGGGATGACGATTGGACTGCTCCCAATTACGGGTTTGCCGCTTCCGTTTGTTAGCTACGGGGGAAGTTCGTTAGCGACTTATATGCTAGCAATTGGCCTCGTGCTAAACGTACGTTCGCGCACGAAAAAATTTATGTTTTCTTCCGACGAATAAGCCGTGTGTTGCGGCTTTTTGCTTCATGTATGTATCATATATAAAAAGCAGAAGCAGGTGAGATGATGAAAATCGACATAATCGGCGATATTCACGGTTGTTATGGCGAGTTTGTCGCATTAACGAAAACGCTAGGCTACGAATGGGAAAGTGGCATTCCGATTCATCCAAATGGTCGAAAACTCGCGTTCGTCGGCGATTTAACCGACCGTGGTCCGCAGTCGTTACAAACGATCGAAACCGTTTATTCACTTGTCGAAAACAATTTCGCTTACTATGTCCCTGGGAATCATTGCAATAAACTATACCGTTTTTTTCTCGGCCGCAACGTGCAAATTGCGCACGGGCTTGAAACGACGGTGGCAGAATACGAAGCGTTATCGCCAGCAGAACAGGAGGCCATCAAAAAGAAATTTATCACTCTTTACGAGCAGGCACCATTATATGCCCGCCTAGACGACGGAAATTTAATTATCGCCCATGCCGGCATTCGCCAAGATTACATCGGCAAGCATGATAAAAAAGTGCAGACGTTTGTGCTGTATGGGGATATTACGGGCGAAACGAATCCGGACGGAACACCGGTTCGCCGCGATTGGGCAAAACATTACAGAGGAACTGCGTGGATTGTATACGGGCATACCCCTGTGCGAACACCACGTTTCGTCAATCGAACCGTTAATATTGATACAGGTTGCATCTTTGGCGGATCGCTAACCGCGCTTCGCTATCCTGAAATGGAGACGGTTTCCATACCGTCGTCGATGCCATACGTACCGGAAAAGTTTAAATCGTTTGACGAAGAAAAACGGGCTCACGAATGATGTGGCCCGTTTACTAATAGTTGCATATCTTTAGGAAGCGAATTTTCGAAGTGATATGTTCGTTGATGGAACGGATGGAAAAAAGTGAGCGCTTTGCTATGTAGCGCTTGGCGCGCGATGAATGCGCGGCTGCCGCCATACAGATCATCCCCTAGTAGCGGATGGCCTAAATGCGCAAGATGGACACGAATTTGATGCGTCCGTCCGGTTTCAAGTTCCAACGCTACATGCGTATAACTGTCAAAGCGAGCTAGTACGCGAAAATGCGTCACTGCCCGCTGCCCATCTGCGCGAACCTCGCGTTCTATAATACTGTCATCTTTTCGGCCGATCGGTGCATCAATCGTTCCTTTTTCTTCATAGATCAGCCCGTGGCAAATGGCTTCATATTTTCGCTTCACCTTCCCGCGCTTTTGCCATTCCGTCAACAAATGATGCACATGGCGATGTTTGGCGACAAGCACAAGACCGGATGTATCGCGGTCAAGCCTTGTCACAATATGAATCGTTGACGATAGCCCTTGCTCGTCATAATGATGCAATAACGCATTAGCTAACGTTCCGTTTCGATGTTCGCGCGAAGGAATCGTCGCCATATACGGTGGTTTGTTCACGACTAATACGTATTCATCTTCATACACCACTTCAAGCGGGAGCGGCTCTGGTTTCATATCCTCGCTTCGTTCTTCCGGTGGAAACGAAACCGCTAGCGTTTCACCGCAACGAAGCAGATGCCGGACGGTGACCGGTTTTCCATCCACTTCAATCGCCCCGCCGTGAAATTTAATATCAGTCAATGCGGTTTTTGAGATTTGTTGCTCTTTTAAAAAATCACGAACGAGCCTTCCGTCCTCTCGTTCTCCAATTGTCCATTGCAATGTAAACCGCTTCAACATGTCTACCTTCCTTTTTCTTTTTAATCGGCAATAAATGAGTCGCGTACCCTTTTCCAAAACGGAAACGGGCGGAAACGAGCGAAGCGGATTTTTTCGTCTGCGACGCGAAATTGAATCGATTTAACGTCTTTATGAAGCAATGATAAATGGTCAATCGAAATTTGAAAATCCACTTGGTTAACCGGCTTCAACATGCACGTATGATGCGCCGGCAGAATAAGCGGGGAACCAATCGTCCGGAAGACACGGTTATTGATCGACGCCATTTCCGCCACTTGAATCGCTTCTAACGACGGATGCAAAATCGCGCCGCCTAACGCCTTATTATAAGCGGTGCTTCCTGACGGGGTCGAAACGCAAAGACCGTCGCCGCGGAACGTTTCAAACAATTCTCCTTTAATTTCAACGTCCATCACTAACGTGCCGTTGACGCTTTTCACGGTACATTCGTTCAGCGCTAAATATCGCGCTTCCTTTCCACCACTTACGTAACGGATAATCACTTCAAGCAACGGATACTCAACAATTTGATACGGCGTTTTCGCAATCGCAATGACTAGCTTTTCGATTTCTTCCGGCACCCAGTCCGCATAAAATCCTAAATGGCCCGTATGCACACCGACAAACGCCGTCTTGTCCAAACGGCGACAATAGCGATGGAACGCATAAAGCAACGTTCCATCACCGCCAACCGAAATGACGATATCCGGCTGATCTTCATCATAAATAAGCCCGAAATCGATTAAGTAGTTTTTTATTTTTTGCATTAATGAGTTGGAAATGGCGTCCCCTTTGGAGGTAACGGCAAACTTCAGCGGTTGTTGTTTCTCCCTCATGCTTCTTCCCCTTTTGTTTCTTGTTTTCGTGAAAAGGCTGCTTGTGCCTCTTGAATTTCAAAGCGGATTTTGGACATTTCTTCATCTAAAAGATACGCCGCTTCCGCTGCCCGCTGCAATCGCGCTTTAATGTCTTCAGGAAAGCGGCCGCTATATTTATAATTTAAAGAATGTTCAATCGTCGCCCAAAAATTCATCGCTAGCGTACGAATTTGAATTTCCGCTAAAATGTTTTTCTCCCCGTCGATCGTTTGCACCGGATAGCGAATGACGACATGGTACGAGCGGTAGCCGCTCTCTTTTTTTTGCGTAATATAATCTCGTTCTTCGACAATTTCAAAATCCTTTCGGCGGCGCAACAACTCGACGACCGTTTTAATATCGTCAACGAATTGGCACATCATGCGAATGCCGGCGATGTCTTGCATTTGCTCTTCCAACTTGTCAAGCGGAATGTTTTTCTTTTGCGCTTTATCAAGAATGCTCGCAATCGGTTTGACTCTTCCGGTGACAAACTCAATCGGAGAATGGAGGCCTTGCATTTCAAACTGGGTGCGCATCCCCTTCAATTTCACTTTTAATTCTTCCACTGCCTGTTTATACGGAGCTAAAAATAAATCCCAGTGTTTCACCATATTACCACCACCAACGATTATGTAAGAAACGTATCTTTTACCGCCTTCTCCATTTCTTCACCGTAGTTCGCATTTCCTTCAATATTTCCAATTAAATATGCAAGTTCTTCTTGAAAGCCGGCTAGTTCAAGTTCCACCGTTCCCGCTTGCAAAAATACGGTCAACGGCTGCGTAAGCACTTCTTTTATTTCGCGCCAGCACGGCTGCGGAATCGATACATACACAAATTCATCGGCTTGCTCTACTATATAAACAAACGATCGCTCAACCGAATCAACGAGCATATACCGTTTCGGGATAGCCCCTTCTAAAGAAAACGACGGCGCCTCGCTCAATAACCATAATTGTTCATCACGTTTTTTTACATCGGTAATCGTAATCGTTTTTCGCATCGCAATATCTCCTTCCCATCAAACAATCCAACTTCTATTTTACCATACTCAACCTATGCATAATAAACCATTGCTATTCCATCAGAAACATTTCATAATAAATGTAAGGGAAGGGGTTAGAGCGATGAAGCAAGAAATAGAGATTGAATTTAAAAATCTGTTGACGAAAGATGAGTTTTTGCGGATGAAGCAAGCGTTTCACATCGATGACGACGCTTTTTCGTATCAAGAAAACCATTATTTTGATACACCATCGTTTTCGCTCAAAGAAAAAGGAGCAGCGCTACGCATTCGTGTGAAGCAGCACACGCATACGTTAACGCTTAAACAAACAATAACGGAAGGATTGTTAGAAACACACGAGCCATTGACAGCAGAAGAAGCGGAAATGCTATTGAAAGGAACAAGCGACTTTCCGGACGAAATGGAAGCGTTGTTGCAGTCGCTTGGGGTTATTCCTAACTCAATCCATTATTTCGGTACTTTAGCCACTTATCGCGCTGAATTTCCGTATGAAGGTGGTCTGCTTGTGCTTGACCATAGCCTCTATTTGCAAACGGAAGATTATGAAGTCGAATACGAAACGGTTGATCGTGTGCATGGCAAAGCGATATTTGAACAGTTGCTGGCGTCAATGAATATTCCTATTCGCCCAACGAAAAACAAAATAAAGCGATTTTATGAAAAGAAATATGAAGAGGAGGAACAACGGTGAACATTCAACAAGTAAAAATGTGGATGGAACTTCAAGCGCTTCGGTCTTTTTCTAATCAGCCATCACCGCCAAATGAGTTATTTGCGGAGGGAACATCTTTTCAGGAATTGTTAACAAAAGTGTCGCTCTCCTCCACAGACAAACAAGAAAAACTAGTTGCTTCGCCAATAGCATTGGAAACAGCTTATCGTCCAAACGAACCGAAAGCAGCGCCGCTTGCGGCAAGCTCTCTTGATGACATTATTGAAAAAACAGCGGCAAAATACGATATCGATCCACAGCTTATTAAAGCCGTTATTCTCCATGAATCGAATTTTCGCACAAACGCCGTTAGCCGCGTAGGTGCCGCTGGTTTGATGCAATTAATGCCAAGCACGGCGAAAATGCTCGGTGTCACAAACGCGTTCGATCCAGCGCAAAATATTGAAGGGGGGACAAAATATTTACGACAGTTGCTCGACCGGTATGACGGCGATCTTGAGCTCGCTCTCGCCGCCTACAATGCCGGACCAGGAAACGTTGATCGTTACGGGGGCATTCCGCCATTTCGTGAAACGAGAGCGTATGTCCAAAAGATATTAAACACATATTATTCATAACCTTTCCTCCCTCTGAAAAGGGAGGTTTTTTATGTGAATGGAAAACCTTTTTCTGAATCGGCAACGTTTGGCTTCGAGAGCTATACAGTCGCCTCCGCTTTTCTTGTCTAGCTGCGAACTAACATCCTCCTCCGCGTTTGCTTTCTCCTTCGACGTGCAAGCACGTCTTCGTCGAAAGCTTTCGCGTCTGTCGGATGTTTCCTTGGCTTAAGCCAAGGACCGTTCTCCGCTTTTCTTGTCTAGCTGCGGCTCCTAGCCCCTCTGGACGCTTCGGCCCCGCTGTGGCGGCAAACAGCCTCCTCGCGGGTCCTCCAGCGCCTGTCGGGGCTATACAGTCGCCTCCGCTTTTCTTATTAAGTCACTTTGTTTGAGATATAAGGGCTTCGTTGTTACAATAACAGTACAAGATATTTGGTTTAAAGGAGTTATTAACAATGGCAGAACAGTGGAAAACACCTTACGAATTAATTGGTGGAGAAGAAATGGTCGCAAAGCTTGTGGAAGCTTTTTATAATCGCGTCGCCCAGCATCCTGATTTAAAACCGATTTTCCCAGATGATTTAACCGAAACCGCAAGAAAACAAAAGCAATTTTTAACGCAATATTTAGGTGGACCGCCGCTTTACACGGAAGAGCACGGCCATCCGATGCTTCGGGCGCGCCATTTGCCATTTGAAATTACTCCGACGCGGGCAAAAGCGTGGCTTGCCTGTATGCGCGAAGCGATGGATGAAGTCAATTTATCCGGACAAGCGCGTGACGAATTTTATCAACGCCTCGTTTTAACCGCCCAACATATGATCAACACTCCAGAACAAGACAGAAAGGAGCATTCGTTTGAATGAAAAAATGGCTGGGGGCAAGCTAGATCCATTTGCCTTCCAGCATTGCAATGGCGAAAAAAAACCGTTGGAAATTTATTTGTTTATCGATCCGCTCTGTCCGGAATGTTGGGCGCTTGAACCGGTCATAAAAAAGCTGTTAATTGAATACGGACGATTTTTTACGCTGAAACACGTGTTAAGCGGCAAATTAGCTACCTTGAATGTCCGAAAAAAGCAGAAATTCGAAGCGATCGCGCATACGTGGGAACGCACCGCTAGCCGTTCCGGCATGTCTTGTGACGGAAGTTTATGGCTCGAAAATCCGATCCCTGCTCCGTATGCAGCCTCCATCGCAATTAAAGCGGCGGAGTTGCAAGGGAAGCGAGCCGGAATCCGTTTTTTGCGCAAATTGCAAGAACTTCTCTTTTTAGAAAAACAAAATATTTCCGATGTGTCGGTGTTAGTCGAATGTGCCAAAAGCGTCGAGCTAGATATCGATGAATTTTTAAAAGATCTCCATTCCAATAGTGCGGCAAAAGCGTTTCAATGCGATTTAAAAATTACCGCCGAAATGGACGTCCATGAAGTGCCTACGCTCGTCTTCTTTAATGAAAACATTGAAGAAGAAGGGATTAAAATTTCTGGTTGTTATCCGTACAGCATTTACGTCGAGCTCATCAACGAAATGCTCGGGTTTTGTCCCGAACCAGCTCCACCTCCTCCGCTTGAGTCATTCTTGAAGCATTTTAAGTTTGTCGCCACGAAAGAGATCGCAGTCGTCTATGATTTAGATGTTCAAGAAGTCGAAACAGAAATGAAAAAACTTCAACTGAAACAAAAGGTTGAAAAAGTTCCCGTAAAATACGGAACGTTTTGGCGATACGTCGCTGAGTAAATAATTACAAAACAAAAGACCCGGCCGAAGCCGGATCTTTTGTTTTATTGTCATTTAAGACAACAAAGGGGATGGGAGAAATTTTTCACGGTCAAACAAAGGGGTATAAGGTTGTTTGTGATTTCATTCACGTAATTATCATAACAACGATTGCTTATTTTGACAACCCCTTTGTTCAATTGTTCACGATTTTGTCATAACTTACATCTCGTGCATGTTTGGACAAACCGTCTTCATACAATGAAATAGAACGTTTCGCATTAGGAGGCAACA
>NZ_JAPSMC010000038.1 GCF_026847645.1 Anoxybacillus sp. J5B_2022 | reverse complement strand
ATTAATGAAGGGGAGTTGTATATTGCTAGGGTGGGAACAAATATAGTAGGAGTTCAATTATTAGTACCACCTATTCCTAAATCATTTGTTGACTTAGATAGTTACTTCAATTTAATAAATTCAAAGATGGTTACAGGTTATCGTATGGTTGTACACCCAGAATTTAGATCAATGGGAGTAGGACGTAAACTAGCAGTTGATGCACCAAAACTTGCTGGATATGAGATAATAGAAACAAGATCTGCATTATATCATTATATTCCTATTCCTGAGCATTGGGGTTACACAAACGCTGACAAGTATTTTGATGATATATATTGGAAGGACAGACCAGCCAACATGAAACTGGAGCAATATATTATAGAAAACGGTTTTGATCCTAATTTATTTGTCGATGATGATTATTGTTTAGATTTTATTAGAAGAGCCGATAGAAAGAAATTATCACAACTTATAATGGAAGATAGAATTGAACAAGGTCGTAGTGTATTACTGTATTATTTCAGTATAATGGCTGAATGCGGATACCCTTATGATGGAAATGTTGATACATTAATAGAAAAATTTAAATCTAAAATATGGCTTCCTAATGATGATGAAGATCTTGTGAAAGGTTTAAAAAATCATAAACAAGTAAGATATGGAGCTTTTTTTAGAAAGTTAAAATAATAAATCAACCGATCGTGTATTTTTAGAATATTTTAATTTTATAAATTATTAGGAATAGGAAGTTGATTAAAATGAAAAAAATAATTTGTACAGCAACTTCATTTGGATATGGACCTGTATCAAAACTAATAACTATCTGCAAAAATTTAAAGAAGCTTGGTTTAGAACTGGAGCTTATTGGTGATGGGATAGCCTTAGAATTAGCAAATCATACTGATTACTTTAATAAAGTATATAGGTATAACTTTACAAATATTGAAGACTCCTCATGTATTAAATTTAGCAAAATATTTAGAGAAGCTGATTTAATGTTAAACGTTTTAGAACCAAATGCTGTCCTAATTGCTAATAAATATGAAATTCCAACTATTTATATAGATAGTTTATTTTGGATGTGGGAAGACATTCCTCCTATTCTACATAACGTTAAATATTATATAGCGCAGCGTTTCCCTGGTATAAGTAGTAAAATCAAAAGATTCAGTAAAGAAATTAAGAATTTTTATCTCTGTGGACCAATTGTTGATACCTCATTTACGAGTGAGGGGGGTAGGGATGATTTACTGTTGATTAATTTCTCAGGTTTAGAGACACCTTTTACTAAAATTGGTGAAAATCTTTATTATCCTGAAGCAATTATGTCAAATTTAATCTCCCCCTTAAATGAATCTTCGTGGAAAGAAATTGTAGTGACTGGCAATAAATCAATAATGCAACATTTTAAAAAATTATATGGACAATTTTTCAGAGGACATTTCAAACATTTATCACATGATAACTTTTTAGAACTAATGTCAAAAGCTAAAATGATTATTACTTCACCAGGTCTAACTACTACTTATGAAGCTCTTGTTTATGGAACACCTATAAGGTTTTTACCACCTCAAAACTACAGTCAAGCATTAATGTTAAACTTTTATCAACGTTGTGGTTTTTCTGATATTACATTAAACTGGTGTGATTTATATCCCGATTATATTATTCCAGTTGACTTACCAGAAGAGCAGGGAGTTTTTCTTGTCAACAATACGATTAAACGATTTTCACAAGATAACTTATCCCAGAAAATAGCACGCAACCAGTTTAAAAAGATGATTGAAACCCCTCCACCGTCTATTGAAAATCAAAGGGAGATATTGGGTGAAACATTGTCCGATGGGGTATCTGAAATTGTCAATATTATCAAAAATGAAGTACTAGTTGAGAAAAAGATATGAAGCTTTATCTCTTAATCACTAGGAGGAATCTAAATGATCAATTATCAGAATAGTTCAAAAAAGCAGTTGCTCTATATAGAAGATAGGCCAATGATATTAACAGACCGAATTTTAAAATGTAAAGAAGTACTACCAGTAATATTAAGATTTAAACACTTAAAAGATAATTTTTCCCAACAATATTTAAGAGAAACTGAACAAAAATATCCTGTTTTTTGGGTTGATATTATGATTCCTATTGAACAAGAAGCTGAAAGGTTTCTATATTGGCAATCTAAGAAAGGACTAAAAGTGGAATTTTTTCTTAATCCTTCAGAAGTTGCTCAATATTATGCACAAACATTTGCACGTTATTTAGGATTACCATCTCTTACAGAAGAGCAAACAATATGTTGTAAAAATAAGGTATATATGAAGGACAAATTGAATGAAATTGGACTAAATACTGCTAAATACCGAGTAGTTGTTACGACAGAGGAACTTATTGAAGCTGGAACTGTCTTAGGATGGCCAATTGTTCTTAAGCCAGCTAATGAGAGTTCTTGTAGAGAAACATACTTAATAAAAAATACTAAAGAAGCTATTGAAATTAATCTACACTCTCAGCATCAATGGTTAGCAGAAGAATATATAGATCTTGACGAATATGCAATAGATGCTCTCGTTTTTAATGGAAAGATAATAGATTATTATTTGACTAAGTATCCTGCTCCACTTTTGCAAACATTTAAAGGAGCAATTAATGCAAACATTACTCTTCGCCATATTTCTCCAGAGATGAAGAATGCAGTCGAGGATATTTTGAATAAATATGTAAATGGTATGGGCTTTAGATATGGATATATTCATATGGAATATTTTGCTGATGAAGAGCATAGCAGGGTAATTGTTGGCGAAGTAGGGCTCAGAATAGCAGGTAGCGATATTTTATCTAATCATGAATTATCTTTTGGATTTGACATTTATGATGCAGTTATAAAGATACATACAGGAGAGTATCCGGAACTTGTTTATACGGAAGACCGATTTGTAGGGAATTTATTATTACCGATTAAACAAGGAATAATAAAGCATATTTCAACTTTAGATGAGTTGCTGAAATTTGATGGTGTCATTGATGGACAGTTGAAAGTGAAAGAGGGTCAAAAAGTTAAACTAGAAGGAGCAGCTCATGAGTGTTCAGGTATTTTACTTGTAGAAGGTCAGTGTGCAACAGAAGTTCAAGAGAGAATGTTAGAAGTATTAAATCATTTTAAATTAGTTGTGGAGTAATTGTTATGGAGGTGTTATTGGTGCCAAAATACTTATTTATAAGAATTTTGGAAGCTTGTAATGCAGGTTGTTTTATGTGTGACTTTCGACATTCTAAAGATGAGTATCGTCTTAGTAAAGAAGAATACTATAAAATTTTAACGCGTAGTTTTGAAGAAGGAATACGATTTGTTAGATTTACGGGGGGAGAACCTCTAAAGCATGAATTAATAATAGATTTTGTATCTATTGCAACTAGCATGGGAATTAAATCATCAATTATCTCTAATGGATATTATTTAACTGAATATGCGGAACAATTAAAAGAAGCAGGTCTTTCTCAAATTATTGTAAGTATAGATGGAGCAACGGCTTTGTCCCATAATCGTTTTAGACAAACACCAGATCTTTTTGAACGAGCAATTGAAGGGTTGAAGAAATGTAAAGAACTAAAAATTAGAACTAGGGTAAACACCGTAGCCGGACCCCATAACTATGAGGAACTTATAAGGATACAAGAGCTTTTAACAAATATTGGTGTGGATCAATGGGAATTATCTGCTTTAAAACTTAATAGACCTTTAAAATATAGCGAAGATGTTCGCCAGCGAATCATTTCAGATATTGATTATTTATACAATGTAGGACCTGCTCAAGGATTGTTAAAGCCAATGGGGAAAGTATGGTGTGGTCAAACTGAGGAAGAAAGGACTAGATACTTTGAAAAGGGTATTCCGCCTACTCCAGATAACGTTTGCAATTATGTTTATTACGTTAGGTATTATGATGCAAAAAACGGATATTTATTCCCTTGTAGTATGCTACCACACCGTATAGATCGTCATGAAACTAATGTTTATATGAAACCTGCTAATTTCACTACAATTAGTGAGGAGATGCAAGAGAAAGTCGAATTTTTTAGTAAGAATGGTTGTAATATATGTCAAGGCTGTTCTGCATCTGCAGCTGGATTCGTTGGATCAGGAGAAGATTGGGAATGCTAAACGTGGATTATAATAAGTTGATTCACAATGGTTATGAGATTACTGAACTAAAAAATATTGTTGATTTTTACAATATAAAAGAAGAATGGGAGCAACTAGTTAAGCCGAGTATTTATTATTTAACTCATACATATGATTGGTTTTATTCAACATGGAAAAGCTTAACAGGTTGGAAAACTGTACAAGCACTCGCTATTAGAAAGGAAGAGGCTCTAATTTCTGTTATTCCATTAATATTAGAAAAAAATCTATATGAAACTAAAGTTATAAATGTTCCAACTTCTATTGTTCCTTTCTTCGCAAGTACTGATCATGAACATATATTAGATTGTATAATACATTATCTAAATTATAGAGTTCCAAATTGGCTGGAACTTTCTTTTGAAGAACTAGACTTTAATTTTTCTGAATCAGAAATTTTAATTTCAAGTGCAAAAGATAATCAACTTAGTATTGAACTACATAAAACACATGAAACTCCCATTTTACAAAATGATTTAGATTTTGATCATTATTTTAAAAATCGCTCAAAAAAGATAAAGAAAGCGCTTGGCAACAAACAGCGTAAGTTATCATTTCAAAGTAGTTATAAACTCAAAATCTACTCTAATCCTGAAGAAATTCAGTTAGGATTAAAGCAAATTTTTGAGGTTGATTGTCTAAGCTGGAAGTTTAGTGAAAAATCTGATATGTCATCTCGTGAAGGGCAATTAGTTTTTTATGAAACTTTAGCACAACAATTAGCAAACAAAGGGTATATAAATTTATGTGTCCTCGAATTAGAAGATACAAATGAACCTATTGCATTTGAATATTTAATAATTTGTGAAGATAAAGCGTTAATCGCAAAACATAGTTATAAGCAAAAGTATGCTAAGTATTCACCTGGTGTAATATTAAGATACGAGATATTAAAAGTTTTGCTGAACAAAAATATAAAAACTATAGATACTTGGGGATTTAAAGATCAATTCAAAATGATTTGGTGTAATAAAGTTGTTGATAGGTATTCTGCTCGTATAAAGAAGAAAGTATAAGGATTATAATACAGACTGAGATGTTTATAATAAATATCCTCTAATAACTACTAAAAATAGATAGGTGGTTAAAATGAAGGTTCCAGTTAGGAAAGAGCTTGCTGGGAATTTTTACGGAAGCTATCTAATTGGTAATGAAGAGATTAAAGAAGTTACAGAAGTATTGAAATCTCAATCAATCTTTAGATACTATGGACCTAACCTCCTAGGTAAAACAGATCGATTTGAACAAGATTTAATGAAGTTTCATAATGTTCAATATGCGTTGGGAGTCAGTTCCGGAACTGCTGCACTAAAGTGTGCTCTAAAGGCCTTAGGAGTAGGTACTGGTGATGAAGTCATCGTGCCTGCTTATGGATTTATAGCAACAGCTGGATCGGTAGTATCATGTAATGCTATCCCCATATTTTGTGATGTTGATACATCCCTCAACTTAGATCCTTACGATTTAGAACGACATATAACCAATAGAACTAAAGCAATAATAGTCGTTCATATTATGGGCGTTGCAGCTAATATGACTCATATTAAATCAATAGCTGATAAATATGGAATACCAATTATAGAGGACGTAGCTCAATCCTTTGGTGGTAGTTATAAAGGAAAACGATTAGGAGTGATTGGTGATGTAGGATGTTTTAGTTTTCAAGCTAATAAAATATTATCTACCGGAGAAGGTGGTGCATTAATTACAAATAATGAAAAGTTATATAAAAGAGCTAAGATATATCATGATCAAGGCGCAGTAAGGATTGGGAACAGTTTTCCAAATTGGAATGATGAATCATTTTTTGGTGAAAATTATAGAATGAATGAAATAACAGCAGCAATTGGCATTGCTCAGTTGAAGAAAATACCGACCATGCTCAACAAATTAAAAAGACAAAAACTATTACTAAGAAAGATTATAAATAGGTGTGACATTAATTATCGTAGCTCTTGGGATGATAATGGTGATTGCGGAATATCAGAGTGTTTTTTTGTAGAAGATCTAGATAAAAGAGACGAAATTATAAAGAAGTTACGCGAATTAGGTATAAATGCACATGGATATTATAGCTGTGCTGTGTATGAGAACAAATTATTTTTAAATATTTCTGATAAATATAATTATTTAGACAAACAAATTGATTCAGAGAAAAAAAATAGATATAAAACAGGTGATTGTCCTAAAGCAGAAAAGCTTTCTAGGCAAGCAGTGTGGATACCAATTAGTCCTCTTTATTCTGACGATGATATTAAATATATAGGTGAAATTCTAAAAAAATATGTAACTTAAAAAAAATCATGATTTTATACAATTTACTTATAATATATTTTTATAAAATATCAAAATAATAAGAAAATTAGGGGTGAAACAATGAGAATTTTCTTTGCATATCCTTTTACAAAGTTATTAAATTCTTCGACAGGTATAATTGATGAAGGAAATACAAACTTTATTTTAAACGCTGTTAATAAACTAGAAGAAATGGGAAACAGTGTTTTCTCTGCTCAATGCCGTGAAAAGTTTGGAAAGGAACTTATGGATCCAGATACTGCTACAAAATTAGACTTTGAGGAAATGAAAAATGCAGATCTTGTGATAGCATTCCCTGGTCAGTTTCCTATATCAGGCGGGGTTCATGTAGAGCTAGGATGGGCATCTGCCTTAGGCAAACCAATTATAGCTTTTCTCCATAAGGATGAAATGTATACTCCAATGATTCAAGGATTACATACTGTAACAAACGTTAAATACGTAACTTTTGACGACAATGATACTGATCTAGATATAATTAACAAAATTATAACAGAGGTTGAAAAATATATTGATATTCCTGCAAAAGTTTAATATCAAAGATACTCCTATTACATCAAACAATCAAATAACAAATCCTTCTTAAATTATTATAGAACTATTTTATTAATTGATTAGACAGGAGTGTTATTACTAATGAGTATTCTGTTAATAAATCGCGATAAAGGAATAAAGTTATCTGAAATACTTTCAGAGGTAAAACATGAATTAGTTGTTCTAAGTATGTATGATTTGCCAGATTCAGATGAATTTAAATACTTTGAAGTTATTCCGAATTTAAGGGATTTGACATATTATTTAGAACTTAAGGCAATAGAATTACATCAAGAATATTATTTTAAAAAAGTAATAGCAGAAGACGAATTTGATTTAATACGGGCGGCTAGATTAAGGGAATACTTTAACATTGAAGGTCAAACTGTTGAAAGTGCTGTAGCATTTCGAGATAAGGTGAAAATGAAAGATTATTTGAAAGGTAAAGTCGACTTACCAGAATATCAAGCCCTTACTTCCGCCTCTGTTTTGCATGATTTTGTAAGAAATTATGGATTTCCTATTGTAGTAAAACCGAGAGATAAAGCAGGAGCACAGGGTGTAAATATTATAAATAATCAGGAAGAACTTTATAATTTTTCAAAGACTAAATGGGATTATGACTTGCAAATTGAAACTTTTATCTCTGGTGATATGTATCATGTTGATGCAGTTGTGGAAGAAGGAAACATAACCATGTTATCAGTGTCTAAATATATAAACAGTTGTTTATCGTTTTTTAGTAAAAATAACATACTAGGTAGTTATCAAATACATCCCGAGGCTGAAATGTATAAAAGATTAGAGGATTATTTTAAGAAAGTATTGAGTTTTCTACCTACACCAAGAGTATGTGCATATCATATGGAAGTTTTCCATACTCAAGAGGATAAGATCATATTATGTGAAATAGCTAGTAGGATAGGTGGAGGATATATTTTAGACACATTTAAACAAGCATATTCTGTAGATGTACTCTCCTATTTATACAGAAGATGGTGTGATTTACCTGTAGATAAACCTAGTCCAAAAAATACTAATAAATTATTTGGGTTTCTTTTAATTCCTCCACAAGATGGGGTGCTATTAAGTATACCGGAAGAAATAAAGTATGACTGGGTTTTAAAATATGACAAAAATGGTGAGGTTGGAAAGAGATATAATAATCCATCATACTTTACAGATAAGATAGCTGGTATTATGATCGAAGGACATTCTAGCCAAGATGTACTAGACAAGTTATTTTATATAGAAAATTGGTATAATAACGAAGTTAAATGGGATTTATCTTTAGATAAAGAACCCGAAAAAGTATTAAATAATGTATCGTCTTAGTTTGTACACACCGTTGCTGATATTGTATAAACTATACTCCTTTGAATTTTCAGTAGCGATCTTTTCTTTGGCTTTTTAATCTTTCTATGTCAAAAAACCTGAGAGAACCTGAACCTAACAAAACCTAACATTTTACTGACTGATTGCTTGAAATAGGGGGAGAGAACGTGATTTTTCGCCGTTCGCCGTTGCGCTCTATGTAGGGAATTCGACTGGACCGGAGAAGATGGCCTATGTCCTTAAAAATAAAAACAAAGGATAACACCCGATCACTATCGGGTGTTCAGACTGTTGACAAAATGGGTTACAGACGAATGTCTGTAACCCATTTTGTTCCATAAAAGAGTTGGATTTCTAAAAGAAACAGAGAGAATAAGTGACCATATGAATGAAAAGGAAGGACGGTGCTTCGTCTTCCATAGGTAATTCGCCAGTTTTTTCAAATTCATGGCAGCACAAACAAGCATCGCCTGCGCCTGATTTCTTTCCAATCCTCGGTAATTCGTCCAACGCAGACCATGCTTCTCTTTTAAATCGGCAAAATCCCGTTCAATCGTTTCTTTTCGGAGGGCATAGAGTTCGCGATACTCCGGAACATATCGCAAATGTTCGGCTTCTTCATAGTAGTCCTGCCATACATGACGCGTGACGACTTTCGTGTGATTCTTGCTTTCTGTACACTGACGAAGATACGGACAGCTTCGGCATACCGATGGGTCGGATTTATATTCCCGATATCCTTCTCGATTTGTGGTAGAGTAAGATAAGACTTGATCATTCGGACATAGATAACAGTCAAAATATTCGTCGTACACAAAATCAGATTTCCGAAAGAACCCCTCTTTTGTTTTTGGGCGAGTGTACGGCCAAATGAGCTTGACGTTTTGGTCCAGTAAATACTTGGCGATAGCCGGAGTTTTATATCCTGCATCTGCGCACAAGGCTTCCGGACATTCTTTGATTTCCTGTTTCACTCGTTTGAACAGTTCAAAAAACGCCTGACTATCGTGAATATTTGCCGCCGTCACATAAGGATATAACACCCATCCGTGGCGGTCACAAGCCGTGTGGTACGAATAAGCAAACACTCGCTCCCGTTCATTTTTCACAAACAGCCCACTGTCCGGATCCGTTTTGCTTACTTTCACTTCTCGTTTTTTTTTTTTCGTTTCCGGTGGCAATGGAGACTTTCCATGAGCGATGCGATCCTGTTCGATTTCTTTTTCGAGTTCTTGTTGGTAAGCTTTCGCTTCTACTTCTGCCATTTCTGTTGTAAACTTCTTTTTATTAGCACTTGCCTTGACATGAGTCGAGTCCACGTACACCACACTTGGATCGACCAATCCGTGTTGAAAGGCTTCGTCTAAGATTCGTGAAAAAATCTGATGGAACACATCCGTTCCGGCAAAACGACGCGCATAGTTTTTACTCGGTGTCGAGTGATGAGGGACGGGATCATGAAGGCTAAGCCCCAAAAACCAACGGTAGGCCACGTTGGTTCGGATTTGTTCGACCGTTTCACGCATCGAGCGGATTCCAAATACATACCGAATCAAATACATTTTAAACAGCATCACCGGATCAATGCTCGGACGTCCATGATCAGGAGAATAGAGATCTTTTACGATGTCGTAAATAAAGGAAAAATCAATGGCTGCATCTAGCTTTCTCACCAAGTGATCCTCTGGGACAAGATCATCCAGTTTTACCGTCGTTTCTGTATAGCGCCCTTCTTCTTGGCGTGGACGAAGCATCGTTCTTTTCCCTCCGTTCTTCCTCTGTACTACTGTACTACCCTCATAATAAAACAGCTTGTCGACTTTGTCGACAAGCTGAACACCCGATCACTATCGGGTGTTGTTTATTACTCGTAATGAAATAATGACTATCTTTTTTTCGAGTGATAACATAAAAGAAAAACGGACCGTCTCCCTGGCAACACCCCAACCCGTTTCTTGCCTGGCGATCGGTCCTTTTCCTAAGATATTCATTTAGAAAGGAGTGTTACTTGCTATGCTTGATTTTAACACATTTGACGCGCCAACGATAGAGGAAGCGCCGAAAAAACGCGAAAGAAATCAATTATTTTTGCCTAAAATCTATTACATCCAAGTGAACGATTGGATTGACAAATTATCGCCGAATACGTTTGCTGTTGGTCAAGTCCAAATTATTGTGTAAATTCCCCTTTGATAGACAACATGGACCTGAGACTGGACGTATGGTAGGTAAGTCCGGCAAGTCTCCCTGCCGGTCGCCTTCCCGGACCAATGATCATGTTGTCAAGGAACAGGTGTGTCAAGGAGCTTTCGCGGCATATCCTCGCTTCGCTCCGGTATTCCACGTTCTCCTTGACACAGCGAAGGGGTTATCCCACTCTCTTGATCGCCGGAGCCTCCTGATTCACCGATCGGACTCCTTGCTCTTTCGTTTTCCGCCACCGCCAATATTCGGACATATCCAAGTATTTACGTCCCGACATCCATTTTTCGTCGATTTCGATCAACACGGCGCCAACGAGACGATACACCGATTCCCGGTTCGGAAAGATGCGGATGACCCGTTCTCTGCGGCGGATTTCCTCGTTCAGCCGTTCCACTCCGTTGGTCGTGCGCAGGCGCCGCCGGTAACGGTCCGGATAGTCCAATACAGCCGTGGCGTCTTCAAATCCTTCTTCGAGGATTTGCATCGCTTTCGGCGCTTTTTCTTCCCATTCGGCCAGCACTTGTTCCAATAACAGCCGGGCCGTTTGCTTGTTTGGGGCATGAAGAATCCCCCGAATCTCCTCAAGCAAGGCATCCTGCATATACTTTGGTGCGGCATCGAGGATATTGCGAATAAAATGTGTTTGGCATCGCTGCCATGTCGCTCCTTGGAAATGCTTTTCAATCGCTTGTACAAGCCCGCCGTGCTGATCCGAGATGATCAAGTCCACTCCCCGGAGTCCCCGATGTTTCAGCCACTCGAAAAACTCGCTCCAGCTGGACTCCGATTCACTGTTTCCGATTTGCAGGCCAAGAATTTCCCGGTATCCTTCCTCATTCACTCCTGTGGCGATCAAAACGGCTCTGGAACGTACCCGTCCATCTTCCCGGACTTTCGTATAAATCGCATCCACCAGTACAAACGGATACACGTGTTCATGCAAGGAACGATGATTCCAGTTTTGGATAATTGGATCCAGCCCCTTGCACAGCGAGGAAACCGTGGATTTGGAAAACGAGGTGCCGCACAACTCCTCTGTGATTTGGGTGATTTTTCGGGTAGACACCCCGTTTACCACCATTTCCATGAGTGCCAGTACCAGTGCTTGTTCGCTCCGTTGATACCGTTGGAACAGTTCCGTAGAGAACTCTCCATCTCTTGTTCGTGGAACGCGCAAGGTCAACCGTCCCACCCGGGTTGTCAGCTGGCGTGGATATGAACCATTTCGATAGCCTTTTCGTTCTTCCGTTCGTTCATAACGACGAGCCCCCAGCTGTTCTTCCACTTGCGCCTCGAGGATTTGGTTTAAGACTTGTTCCAGCAGCTTCGCTAATCCCTCATCTCTGGTGAATAACCCGTGCAAAAGTTCATCATTTAGGGTAATATGATATTGAGCCATGGTTGCATTCCTCCTTATGTTTGGTGTTTTTGGTCCACTGTTTATTCTACCAAAGGGGAAGCAACATGGCTCTTTTTCTATTTCCTTTTTACACAATTATATGGACTTAACTGGCCATTCCTCGCGTGTATTTCTCAATTTGTTGCTTCTTTATATGGTAAAGGTGACCTTTACAACATTTTAACGCAAAAATTTATTTTTAATTTTTTACGCTTCATATGAATGCTCTTTTTAAACCATTTAGAATAAATTGGGATGATATAAATACAATTGGTACAAGTGGAATCGAAGGATGGATGGCTATGAACTGATAGCTGTCACCAATGAGTCCTAACCATTCATAGGAAATTGTTTTTGGAGGGTCTATCTGTATATATTCGACATAAGTGCCTCCAAAAAACAATTTCAACACCCCTAGGTAAGCGGTCATAATAATTTTGTTGGTGCAAATGTAATGTACTTTCCGTGGGACCATCACCACCAACATGGATATGAAAATATGATCACCTTTGTCGACTTTAGATAAATGAGATTTTTCCCTGTCTTTTGGTATACTATTTTATACAATTTAACTAGTCGCATAATTTACGTTATATGACTAACAATCTATTCTTTTTTATGATATACTCGTCATATAATGTTATTTTTTCGGCCGATTTTTTACTCTTCGAATCCTTTTAAACTCGTCGTATAAGTGAAAGGGTGGAAAAGATGTTAAATGAGTATGTTACCTACCTTCAGGAAAAGGGTGCTTCCCCAAACACCATCATCTCCTATACGAATGACTTGAATATCTTTTTCAACGATTTACATATCCGTCCGGGTGATTACGTTACGCCGGCTGACATTCGCAAATGGATCGAGCAAATGTTGAATCCGGTAGAAGGGAAACCATTGGCGATTTCCACGATCAACCGCCGGCTTAATTCGCTACGAAGCTTTTATTCGTGGGCGGTGGAACATCATAAGCTCGAACAGAACCCAATGAAAGACATCCAGGATTTAAAATCGGCGGATGAAGAGAACGAAAAAATTATGTGGCTGACGGAAGAGGAATTCGAGGACTTATTGCATCGGATGCGGAAAAAACCGGTGCAAAGCCGGGGAGTCGATCCTGAAGAGAAATATCGCCGGGACCGTGCGGTGGTATATCTGCTTACCTATGCGGGATTGCGCGTAGAGGAGTTATCCAATTTGAAATTAACGGACTTGGATTTAGAGATGAAACGGATTCGCATTGTGGGAAAAGGGATGAAGGTCCGGACCGTGCCGATCTCGAATATCTTGTTGGCGGAACTCGAGGATTGGCTTAAGTTTCGTGCGGAAATGGCAAAAAAGAAACCGCATGTGGCTGAATCGCCATATGTCTTTTACAGCCAGCGCTCACCGAAATTTTCGGTACGAGGCATCCAGCGAATGATCGAAAGCTACAGCCTGCCGAATAAAAAGCTCACGCCCCACATGTTCCGGCATACGTTTTGTAAGTGGATGTTAAAGGCGACGAACAACGATATCGAGAAAGTGCGGAGGCTTGCCGGTCATAGCAATATCGCCACGACATCACGATATTTAAAAGACAGTTATAGTGATTTGGCGGATGCTGTGGAGGCATTGCCGAAGTTTTGAAGAAACAGATTCATTTTTCGATAAAATAAAAGAAGTATAGCCTGCCGAGGGAACTAGGCTATACTTCTTTAAATTTAATAGCGGTATCTTACGATAAATTCCGGGTCTTGTTGCCAAGCAAATGATATGGCTTTTCTTTGTGTATGAGGGATATCGTAGACCATCTCGCTAATTTCCTGTCCGGTATGAGCAATCCCTTTTGTTGCATTTGTATCAATTTGAGCTTGAATAGGTGTCAAAATAGTCATTTGAACTCTTCCGTTTCCAGCAAGCTCAAGTCCATCAAACGGTAAAACGATGTAAAATTCAAATGTGTCATTGTTAGGGTCAACATCATGAAGAGGGTAAAGTTTATAATCATATGATAACATATAAACATTCGAAGCACCGGCAATTGGAGTTAATGGTTTTTTCTCCAACGTTGCGCGAAGAATTAACTTAGATGCATCAGAAATAACTTCTGCTAAATTGCCTTGCTTGGACTGATCAATGATGTCTTCTGTTCCAGAAAGTAAGGTGTCTTCTCGCTGAGGATACATTTTTAATTGTTGAGTTTTTAATAGCTGCGCAATCTCCGGTGGTAATGAAACTCCTTTTGGTACATACCAAGAAAGTTCTTGTTGGATTGGCTGATCGGTTACCAAAAGTGTCTCAACATGAAGAATATACATTCGCTTTTTTTAGTGGATGTGGTACAATGAGAAGCAGTGAGAATAAAGAGAGGGGAACGGTTTTGATTGAGTTTGTCCGCGGAGTGATTGATTATGTTTGTCCCGAATACATTGTTGTAGAAACGAACGGGATCGGCTATCAAATTTTCACGCCGAATCCGTTTTCGTTTCAGCCTGACCGTGGTACAATCGTGACTGTCTATACGTATCAGTACGTGCGCGAAGATGTGATCGCTCTGTACGGGTTCCGTACGCGCGAAGAACGGACACTGTTTGCGAAACTATTGCAAGTGTCCGGCATCGGGCCAAAAGGCGGGCTTGCGATTTTAGCGGCAGGGGATCCGCAACAACTTGTGCAAGCGATCGAAGCAGAAAACGAAGCGTTTTTATGCAAATTCCCTGGTGTCGGAAAAAAAACGGCACGGCAAATGATTCTCGATTTAAAAGGAAAATTGCAACACGTCTTGGCCGATTCGCTCCCAAATTTATTTGCGGAGTGGACTGCGCCAGAGCGCCAAGGAGCGCTTGATGAAGCGATCGAAGCGCTAAAAGCGCTCGGCTATGCGGAACGAGAAATTCGCAAAGTGGTGCCGGTGCTAAAAGATGAAACGATGTCCACCGACCAGTATATTAAACGCGCGTTGCAGCTATTATTAAAGTAGGGAGGGAGAACGTTGGAAGATCGCCTTGTTGCTAGTGCCGCTTCGCAAGAAGAAGCGTCGCTAGAATATAGCCTCCGCCCGAAATTTTTGCAAGAATATATCGGTCAAGATCAAGTGAAAGACAACTTAAAAGTGTTTATCGAAGCGGCGAAAATGCGGGAAGAAACGCTTGATCATGTGCTGTTGTACGGACCGCCGGGGCTTGGAAAAACGACGTTGGCCGCGATTATCGCGAATGAAATGGGCGTTCGGTTGCGGACGACATCTGGACCGGCGATTGAGCGCCCTGGCGATTTAGCGGCGATTTTAACGTCGCTCGAGCCGGGAGACGTTCTATTCATTGATGAAATTCATCGTCTCCCTCGCTCCGTCGAAGAAGTGCTGTATCCAGCGATGGAAGATTATTGTTTAGATATTGTCATCGGCAAAGGGCAAACGGCGCGTTCGATTCGTCTCGAGTTGCCCCCGTTTACGCTTGTTGGAGCGACGACAAGGGCGGGGGCGCTGTCTGCACCGCTACGTGACCGTTTCGGCGTATTAAGCCGCTTAGAGTATTACCGGCCAGAGCAACTTGCACAAATTGTAACACGTACGGCCGATCTTCTCGAAGTGGTGATCGAGGAAGCGGCTGCGTTTGAAATTGCCCGCCGCTCGCGCGGAACGCCTCGTATCGCCAACCGCTTGTTGCGCCGCGTCCGCGATTTTGCGCAAGTAAAAGGAAATGGAACGATCACATCCGAACTGGCGAACGAAGCGCTTGAGCTACTGCAAGTCGACCGGTTAGGGCTTGACCATATCGACCATAAACTATTGCAAGCGATGATCGAAAAGTTTCGCGGCGGTCCTGTCGGTTTAGAAACGATCGCTGCCACGATCGGGGAAGAAGCACAAACGATTGAAGACGTATACGAGCCATATTTGTTGCAAATCGGCTTTTTGCAGCGGACGCCGCGCGGCCGCATTGCAACGCCTGAGGCGTACAAGCATTTTGGAATGGAGGGACCAAAATGAGCAATTTCCCGAAAATGATCATGATGATGGGCGCTATTTTGCTTGTCATTGGATTTATTATGCAGTTTGTGAAACTCGGTCGCCTTCCGGGCGATATCGTCATTCAAAAAGGCAACACAACGTTTTATTTTCCGGTCGTGACGTCGATTTTATTAAGTATCGTGCTTTCGCTCATTTTTTACGTCATCGGCCGGTTTCGTTAAACTAAAAGAAATAGGTGAATGTACATGAAAGTAGATCTGTTTGATTTTCATTTACCAGAAGAATTGATTGCCCAGACACCGCTACCTAATCGGGAAGCATCGCGATTGATGGTGCTTGATAAACGAACAGGCGAAATTACGCACGAAACGTTTCGAGCCATTTTATCGTACTTGCGAGAAGGCGATTGCCTTGTGTTAAATGATACGCGCGTATTGCCAGCGCGCCTTTATGGCGAAAAAGAAGGTACAGGCGCAAAAATGGAAGTGTTGCTTTTAAAGCAGTTAGACGGAGACCGATGGGAAACGTTAGTCAAACCGGCGAAGCGCGTGAAAGAAGGGACGGTCATCACATTCGGTGACGGACGATTAAAAGCGGTATGTGAAGGGGTATTAGAACACGGTGGAAGAGTCCTAAACTTTCAATACAACGGCATTTTTTATGAAGTATTAGAAGCGCTTGGGGAAATGCCATTGCCGCCATACATAAAAGCGCAATTAGATGACCGCGAGCGATACCAAACCGTCTACGCCCGTGAACGCGGTTCCGCAGCAGCGCCAACGGCAGGGCTGCATTTTACGGAACAATTGCTTGACGATATTCGCAAAAAAGGGGTGGACATTGCCTTTATTACGTTGCATGTTGGGCTTGGCACATTCCGCCCAGTCAACGTCGAGAACGTCGAAGAGCACGATATGCACGCCGAATTTTATCAAATGACGGAAGAAACCGCCCGTTTGTTAAACGAAGTAAAGCAGCGCGGTGGACGAATCATTGCGGTCGGGACGACGTCGACGCGCACGCTAGAAACGATCGCGTCGCGCCATGATGGCACGTTCGTTGCTGAAAGTGGCTGGACGGATATTTTCATTTATCCGGGCTACGAATTTCGAGCAATTGACGGTATGGTTACCAATTTCCACCTGCCGAAATCGACGCTCATTATGCTCGTCAGCGCGTTGGCAGGGCGAGAAAACGTCTTGCACGCCTATGAAGAAGCCGTGAAAGAACGATATCGCTTTTTCAGCTTTGGCGATGCGATGTTAATTATTTAAGAAAGGGGCTATACGTTTGGCTATTCGATATGAACTAATAAAAACGTGCAAACAAACCGGAGCGCGGCTCGGTGTGATCCACACACCGCACGGCTCGTTTGAAACGCCGATGTTCATGCCGGTTGGGACGCTCGCGACCGTCAAAACGTTGTCGCCGGAAGAGCTAAAAGAAATGGGAGCCGGAATTATTTTAAGCAACACGTATCATTTATGGCTCCGGCCGGGGCATGACATTGTCAAAGAAGCGGGCGGCCTCCATTCATTTATGAATTGGGATCGCGGCATTTTAACGGATTCCGGCGGCTTTCAAGTATTTAGCTTAAGCGAGTTTCGTAAAATTGAAGAAGAAGGCGTCTATTTCCGCAACCATTTAAACGGGGACAAGCTGTTTTTGTCCCCGGAAAAGGCGATGGAAATTCAAAATGCACTCGGCTCGGATATTATGATGGCGTTTGATGAATGCCCACCGTATCCAGCGACGTACGAGTATATGAAAAAATCAGTCGAACGGACGAGCCGCTGGGCAGAGCGGTGTTTAAAAGCGCATAAACGCCCAAATGAACAAGGGCTGTTCGGCATCGTCCAAGGCGGCGAGTTTGAAGACTTGCGCAAGCAAAGCGCGCAAGATCTTGTGTCGCTTGATTTCCCGGGCTATGCCGTCGGCGGCCTATCAGTTGGCGAGCCGAAAGAAGTGATGAATCGCGTGCTTGAATTTACGACCCCTCTTTTGCCGGTGAATAAGCCGCGCTATTTAATGGGCGTCGGGTCGCCGGATTCATTGATTGACGGGGCAATTCGCGGCATCGATATGTTTGACTGCGTCTTGCCGACGCGGATCGGCCGCAACGGAACAGTGATGACGAGCGAAGGACGTGTCGTCATTAAAAACGCTCAATATGCCCGCGATTTTACGCCGCTTGATCCGAACTGCGACTGCTACACGTGCCGCAACTACACGCGCGCTTATATTCGCCATTTAATTAAGTGCGATGAAACGTTCGGCATTCGTTTAACTTCTTATCATAACGTGTATTTTTTGATAAAATTGATGGAGCAAGTCCGTCAGGCGATTCGGGAAGATCGCCTTGGCGACTTCCGCGCTGAATTTTTTGAACGATACGGCTTTAATAAACCGAACGCGAAAAACTTTTAGAAAGGGGGGAAACAAATGGCAACAGTGATGAATTTATTACCGATTGTTTTAATGTTCGTCATCTTTTATTTCTTGCTGATTCGTCCGCAACAAAAGCGTCAGCGCGCTGTGCAACAAATGCAGGCGAACTTAAAGAAAGGCGACAAAATCGTGACGATCGGCGGGTTACATGGCATTATTGACTCCGTCGATGAAGATAAAGTCGTCATCCGCGCAGGAGACGGCACGCGTCTTACATACGACCGCTCCGCGGTTCGTGAAGTTGTCGCGGAAAATAAATAACGCAAAAAAGCTACCTTTTGTGCGAAAGGTAGCTTTTCTTATTAATTCACATGCCGGCGCGACGAAGATAAATTGACACCCATTACTCCACCGATCATCGCGACGACAAAAAAGCCAAGATGGTATAGCCACTGTTGCGTTGAAAAAGATTGCTCCATTCCTAAAAATTGAAACAAAAAGACGATGAGCGTAAAGCAAGCACCTGTCGCTCCACCAATGAGCCATCCTCTTTCTTTTCCTTTCCCACCGGCAACGACCCCGCCGATAAATACAGATAGAAGAGAACAAGCGAAAATAACAAATGTTAACGACGATTCTTGCACATCCGTCCATTTTAAGAGAAGTGACAGCAACAAGCTCACCATTGAGGCGAGTAAAAAAATGGTCACTACTCCATACGCCACGGCTTTTCCAAACCGAGCCATGTTTTCTCCCTCCGTTTCCATTTTTAACAAAAATATATTCGCGAGCGGACATGTTTAGAAGCGCTTTTTTCGTAAAAACCGCTGAACGAAGGGGAAACGCGCCAACTCTTCTCGTTTTATGAGCTTGAACACGATTAAAAGAATGATATAGATAACTGTTGTGACCGTAATGGCGATGAGCGTACGAATATTAATAGGGAGTGAGTATTGCCAATAACGAAAAACGATATGTCCAACAAGTCCAGAAACAGCCATCGTTAGAAGCGTATATACGTACTCAAGCACATAGATAGAATATGAAATCGTTTTGACAATCGTCGCAAAATGAAGCAACGTCACAAGCACTGTTCCGATCGCAATCGCTAATGCTGCACCCATAATGCCTAATTTCGGTTGGGTGGCGAGCGCGAAAATGCAGGCGGTTTTCACTGCAGAGCCGACAAAACTATTCACCATCGCTGCTTTTGCTAAATCCAAGCCTTGCAAAACGGCTTGCAGCGGCCCTTGACAGTAATAGAAAAGGAAAAACGGCGCCATGACTTTTACGAAAATGGCGGCATTGCTTGTTCCATACATAAGCTGCATGAGCGGATCGGCAAATACGTACAATACCACCACCGATAATCCTCCTGTGATAAGTGAAAGGCGCATCGCTTGCTGAACGCGGTGCTCAATGAGAATTGGTTGCTGATGAGCCGCCGCTTCGCTGATCGCCGGAACGAGCGAAGTCGATAACGAATATGTAATAAACGACGGAAGCATTAGTAACGGCAGCGCATACCCAGTTAATTCCCCGTATTGCTTTGTCGCCAGCGACGTAGCCACACCGGCTATCGCTAAGCTGCGGGCAACGACGATCGGCTCTAAAAACCAAGCGATGGATCCGATAAGACGACTTCCGGTTGTCGGTAAAGCGATACGCAATAAACCGATGAAAGTATCTTTTCCGGACTTGACATAATGGAAAAATTGGGAACGAATTTTGATCGGTTTTTTTCGCTTGAACATATACACTAAATAAAGAAGTGACGCCAATTCCCCGATGACGGAAGAAAACATCGCTCCCGCAGCTGCATATTCAATGCCATACGGTAAAAAAAGCTTCGTGCAAAACGCGATTAAGCTGATGCGGACGATTTGTTCGAGCAACTGCGAATACGCATATGGCTTCATTTGTTGCCTTCCTTGGAAATAGCCGCGTAATACAGAAGAAATGGCGACGATCGGAACGACCGGTGAAATGGCCAACAACGGATAATACGTGCGGGAATCTGTAAATAATGTCGTTGCTAAAAGAGGTGCAAGCAACACCATCGCGGGAAAAAAAAGAATGCTTAAAACCCCAGTCATCACTAAGGAAACGACGAGGATTTTTTTCACTTTCCGCTGATCGCCCATCGCCTCTGCTTCCGCGACTAGTTTGGAGATGGCAACAGGAAGGCCCATTTGCGTAATCGTAATGGCCAATACTAACGTCGGAACGGCCATCATATATAACCCGACCCCTTCTTCACCGATCACGCGGGCGACGACAATGCGGTTAATAAACCCGAGCACTCGCGTAATGAGACCAGCGACGATTAAAATGAGCGTTCCTTGCAAAAATTTGGACATCGCAACTTCCCTCCCTTCTCAAATAGGACGATCTTTTATACAATTAACTATATGCAACAAATACGAACAAGCATGACAAGTATTGCCGGGAAAATAGGGAGCGGTGACAATGGCAAAAGAGCGGTTGGAACGATTGCGGGATGAACTAATGCCTGCGCTACAATGCAAATATGAGGAATTTCGTCTGCTTGGCTACGATCGTGTGACGATCGAGCAAATTTGGGAATGTTTGCTTCAGAAAAAATGGAAAAAGTGGAGCGAAGAAAAAAAGCTATATGAATTAGTGAACGACATTTTATCACTATCCGTTGGCGAGTATATGGCGTTTTTAACAATGGAGTCGTATCGAGAGCAACATGCGAAAGGAGAGAATGACTTAGAAGCGTTATTAAATGAATTATTGTAGAAAATTGACAGCTTCTCGAAACTGCTTCATAATAGGAATGTTAAGGCGGTCGTAGCGAGGTTTGGTGAGGACATAAGGAGGATTTTTATTATGGTAAAAAGAAGTCGCATCATTGCGTTTTTCCTACTGTTGCTTCTGTTAGGCAGCACGATGGGGATGACGATTCAAGGAATTTTACATAACATTAAGCTAGGTCTTGATTTGCAAGGCGGCTTTGAAGTGTTGTATGAAGTGAAGCCGGCAAAAAAAGGGGATAAAATTGACAAGGATACGCTCGCAAGCACGGTAAGCGCGCTGAATAAACGGATTAACGTGCTCGGGGTGAGCGAGCCGAACATTCAGACGGAAGGAAAAAATCGGATTCGCGTGCAACTCGCTGGCGTGAAAGATCAAAACCAAGCGCGCGAAATTTTATCGACGCAAGCGAAATTAACGTTTCGCGATGTGTACGATAACGTGTTAATGGACGGAAGTGACCTTGTCGAAGGCGGTGCGAAACTTTCGTTCGACGAACATGGAAAGCCGAGTGTGGCGATTAAGCTAAAAGATGCAGATAAGTTTAAGCAAGTGACAGAAAAAGTGTATAAAATGGGTTCGCCGAACAACTTATTAGTCATTTGGCTTGACTTTAAAGACGGTGTCGATTCGTATGCGAAAGAAGCCGGAAAAGCGAAGCCAAAATATATTTCCGCTGCCGCTGTCAACCAAGTGTTTGACCAGACGGACGTATCGATCGTCGGCAACTTTACGGTGGAAGAAGCAAAGCAGCTCGCGGATTTGCTTAATGCTGGCGCGCTTCCGGTGGAATTAAAAGAAATTTACTCCACATCTGTAGGGGCGCAGTTTGGTGAAAACGCGTTGCAAAAAACGATTTTCGCTGGCATTGTCGGTGTAGCGGCGATCTTCCTGTTCATGATCGCATACTACCGCTTGCCAGGGATCATTGCTGTCATTACGCTTTCGGTCTATATTTACTTAATCTTGCTCATTTTTGACTGGATGAACGGCGTGCTGACGTTGCCGGGAATCGCTGCCCTCATTTTAGGGGTCGGGATGGCGGTGGATGCCAATATTATTACGTACGAGCGGATCAAAGAGGAAATTAAGCTCGGCAAATCGATTATGTCCGCGTATCGTACCGGAAATAAAGGGTCGTTTGCGACTATTTTTGATGCGAACATCACCACGATTATCGCTGGTGTCGTCTTATTTATTTACGGGACAAGCTCGGTTAAAGGGTTTGCGACGATGCTAATCATTAGCATTTTAGTAAGCTTTATTACCGCGGTATACGGGACGCGCTTACTTCTTGGCCTTCTCGTACAAAGCCGCATTTTGCATAACAAGCCAGGGTATTTTGGCGTGAAAAAATCGGAGATTTTAAATATTGCGGAGACCGATGAGCATACAGAAGTGCCGACAAAATTTGATCGCCTTGATTTTGTGAAACATAGTAAAAAATTCTTTATCCTTTCTGGTGCGTTGACGGTTGCTGGAATCATCGCATTGCTGACGATGAAGCTGAACCTTGGCATCGACTTTGCGAGCGGGACGCGCGTCGAAGTGATGAGCGACCAAAAACTAAACGTACAACAGCTAGAAACGGAATTTCAAAAGCTTCATTTGCAACCGAAAGATATCGTGCTCTCCGGAAATAAAGGCGAGATTGGCGTTGCCCGCTTTATTGGCGTATTGAGCAAAAAAGAAATTTCAGAGTTGAAAACTCACTTCAAGAAAACGTACGGGTTTGAACCAAACGTCAGCACCGTATCGCCGACGGTCGGAAAAGAATTGGCGCGAAATGCGTTTATCGCTGTCGTTATCTCTTCCATCGGCATCATTATTTACGTGACGCTTCGATTTGAAATGTATATGGCGCTCGCGTCCATCGTTGCGCTACTGCACGATGCGTTTATTATCATTACGTTTTTCAGCTTAACGCGCCTTGAAGTTGATTTAACGTTTATCGCCGCTGTGTTAACGATTATCGGTTATTCGATTAACGATACGATCGTGACGTTTGACCGCATTCGCGATTTAATGAAAAAGCGGAAAGTGAAAACGGTTGATGATTTAAAACATATTGTCAATCGCGCCTTGCAACAAACGTTCACACGCTCGATCAACACCGTGTTAACAGTCATTTTCACGGTCGTGGCACTCTTAATTTTCGGCAGTGAAGCGATTCGCAATTTCAACTTGGCGCTATTAGTCGGACTTATTTCCGGCGTCTACTCGTCCTTGTTTATTGCCTCCCAGCTATGGGTTGTTTGGAAAGGGAAGCAGTTGAAAAAGGGGAAAATGAAAAAACAACCGGAAAAAGATTTAGAACCGCAAGTATAAGCGATAGGATGTCCAGAAATGGGCATCCTATTTTTATGGAAACCATAGGGAAAGGAAGAGAGTAGTGGAAAAAGAAGAGCGTTTTCGCCAAGCGGAGTTCGCTGCGGCGGTCGGAGTGATCGGCAACATCGTGTTGGCGATCGTTAAAGGGGTAGCGGGAGTGGTCGGACATAGTAAAGCGCTTCTTGCGGATGCGGTTCATTCCGCTTCGGATGTGGCCGGCTCTATGGCAGTTTGGGTTGGACTGCGGGCGGCAAAACGGCCGCCGGATGAAGATCATCCGTACGGACACGGCAAGGCGGAGTCGATTGCTGCCATTGTCGTAGCAGTGCTTTTGTTTATCGTGGGAATTGAAATCGGCAGGTCATCGTTCCAAGCCTTTTTCCAGCCGCTTCAGCCGCCGGAAGCAATCACGGTATATGTCGTGTTAATCTCTATTATGGTAAAAGAAGCAATGTTTCGCTATAAATACCGATTGGGCAAAAAGTTAAAGAGCGACGCGATTATCGTCAATTCGTATGAACATCGTTCGGACGTCTTTTCTTCAATAGCCGCGCTCGTCGGCATCGGAGCAGCAATGGCAGGTGGGGCTTGGAAAATAGAATGGCTCGTCTATGCGGATCCGGTTGCGGGCTTGTTCGTTTCTGTCCTCGTCATCAAAATGGCTTGGACGCTTGGGAAGGAATCGATACACACAATGCTTGATCATGTGTTGCACGAAGAAGAAACAGAGCCGTTTCGCCAAGTGGTGCTACAAACCCCAGAAGTAAAACAACTGCATGAACTGCATGCACGTGAACACGGTCATTATGTCATTATCGATTTAAAAATTGCCGTCGATCCGACGTTGACGGTCGAAGAAGGACACCGGATCGGCAAAAAAGTAAAAGAACGATTGCTTGCGTTGCCTAACGTCGCCGATGTGATGGTGCATATTAATCCGCATTATGCGAAAAAAACTGATTAATCTCGTTGCCCGCCTTTTCCTCCTTTTGTATAATAGGGGGAGTTGAGGTGGAGGATATGTTAACAGCAAAAACACGATGGGATGTCAAACGTCCTAATCCAGATAAAGTCAATCAGCTTGTCCAACAATTGAACATTGCTCCGTTCGTTGCGTCGTTGCTAGTCAATCGCGGCATCGAAACAGCCGAAGCAGCGCAGGCGTTTTTATATCCGGCGAAGCAGCCGCTTCACGATCCGTTTTTATTAGACGGGATGCAGAGCGCAGTGGAGCGAATTCATGAGGCGATCCGGTCCGGTGAACGAATTCTCGTCTTTGGCGATTATGACGCGGACGGCGTCAGCAGTACGACCGTGATGATGAGCGTGTTAACCGAACTAGGAGCGAACGTCGATTTTTATATTCCGAATCGTTTTACGGAAGGGTACGGACCGAACGAGCAAGCGTTCCGTTTGGCGAAAGCACAAGGGGTTGCGCTTATTATTACTGTCGATACCGGAATTGCAGCGGTAAAGGAAGTGGCGCTGGCGAATGAGCTCGGCATGGATGTCATCATTACCGACCATCACGAACCTGGGCCGGTGTTGCCGGAGGCGCTGGCGATTATTCATCCGAAAAAGCCGGGAAGCACGTATCCGTTCCGTGAACTGGCCGGGGTCGGCGTAGCGTTTAAGGTCGCGCACGCGTTGCTTGGAAAAGTGCCCGAATATTTGTTGGATGTTGTTGCGATCGGTACGATTGCCGACCTTGTCTCATTAACAGGCGAAAACCGTTCGCTTGTTGTGAGAGGCTTGGAGCAATTGCGCAAGACAACGCGCATTGGCGTGCGCACATTGCTGAAACAATGCGGAGTGAATCTCGCGCAAATCAATGAAGAAACAGTCGGGTTTGTGATTGCGCCGCGCATTAATGCTGTCGGGCGTTTGGGCGATGCCGATCCAGCCGTGCGGCTACTGATGACGAATGACGAAACAGAAGCGCAAATGTTAGCGGCGGAAATGGAAGCGCTCAACCGGGAACGGCAGCAACTTGTTAACGACATAACTGAAGAAGCAGTCGCGATGATTCAAGACCGGTTTCCGCCGGATGTGTACCGCGTCCTTGTCGTAGCGAACGAAGGCTGGAACGCTGGCGTTGTGGGCATCGTTGCTTCTAGGCTAGTGGAACAATTTTATCGGCCGACCATCGTATTAAGCATTGACCGGGACAAAGGGATAGCGAAAGGATCGGGTCGAAGCATTCACGGGTTTGATCTTTTTCAACATTTATCAGCATGCCGCGACATTTTGCCACATTTTGGCGGACACCCGATGGCGGCAGGAATGACGCTCGCCATGGAACATGTGGATGAATTGCGAGAGCGGCTGAATGCACGGGCATTGGAAACGTTGATAGAAGAAGATTTTATCCCGATTACCCCGATTGATGTAGTGTGTTCCGTTCGGGACGTTACGTTGGAAGCGGTGGAGCAACTGGAACAGCTGGCTCCGTTTGGCGTTGATAATCCAAAGCCGTTCATTTTGCTAGAAGAAGCAACGGTGCAAACGGTTCGCCGGATCGGTACGAACCAGGCCCATATTAAAATGTTATTCGAGCAAGAAGGCGCTACACTTGACAGCGTTGGTTTCGGCTATGGTTATTTGCACGACGAAATTGCTCGTGATGCGAAAGTGTCGGTCGTCGGCTCGCTGTCAGTCAACGAATGGAACCATCTGCGAAAACCACAGCTCATGATTTGCGACGTCGCAGTGCGAGAGTGGCAACTGTTTGATTGGCGAGGAATCAAGCAGGTGCAACCTGTTTTTTCGGCGCTTCCGCTCGATAAACGGTTGCCTGTTGCGTTTCGTCCAGATACAGTTGAGGCGTTGCAGCTACATCCACATCGCGACGAAGTACAGATCATTACATCCGTGGAAGAAGCGGGGCGGTTCTCTGCTGACGGCCGCTATGTCGTGCTCCTTGATTTGCCGCCGACGGTTGACGTCATAAAAGTTTTGTTAAGTTCTAGTTTACCTGCGCGCATTTATGCGTTATTCTATCAAAGGGAGAGTCATTTCTTTAGTACGTTGCCGACGCGCGACCATTTTAAATGGTTTTATGCGTTTTTGCGAAAGCGCGGATCGTTTCATTTAGAGAAATACGGCGATGAGTTGGCGCGTTCGCGCGGCTGGACGCACGAAACGATTCATTTCATGGTGCAAGTATTTTTAGACTTGCAGTTCTTGACGCTGCAGAACGGGGTAGTGGAGCTTGTCAATCAGCCAGCGAAGCGCGATTTAATGGATTCTCCGACGTATCGATTAAAACAAGCCCAGCTCGAGCTGGAAAAGATGTTTTTATATTCATCCTATGAACAATTAAAGCGCACCTTTTCCGAAATAAGAGGTTCGCAACTGTACGAGGAGGCAAAAACATGGATTTAAAACAATATGTAACGATCGTCCCTGATTTTCCTAAACCTGGAATTATGTTTAAAGATATTACGACGATCATGGATAAAGGGGAAGTATACAAATACGCGACAGATCAAATCGTGCAATATGCACGGGAAAAAGAAATTGATATCGTTGTCGGGCCGGAAGCGCGCGGGTTTATTATCGGCTGCCCAGTAGCTTATGCGCTTGGCGTCGGATTCGCACCGGTGCGCAAAGAAGGAAAGTTGCCGCGCGAAGTTGTCCGTGTCGAATACGGATTGGAGTACGGCAAGGACGTTTTGACGATGCATAAAGATGCGATTAAGCCAGGCCAACGTGTATTAATTACAGATGATTTATTAGCGACAGGTGGAACGATTGAAGCGACGATTAAGCTTGTTGAGCAGCTTGGCGGCGTGGTGGCCGGCATTGCCTTCTTAATTGAATTGACCTACTTAGAAGGACGTAAAAAGCTAGAAGGATACGATATTTTAACATTGATGCAATTTTAAACATCGACATCTGGAAATGAATTCGGTAAAATAGAAAGAAGAGATGTTTGCAAAGAGCACTCCGTTGGGTGCTCTTTCTTATTAATTCCAATACTTTACATGTTGAAAAGTTTTCATGATAATAGTATCAAATTCTATTTAAAGGTGATCTCATGGCCAACGAACAAGTGTTAACGGCGGAACAAGTCATCGAACAAGCGAGTCGTTATTTGTCGGAAAAAGACGTTGAGATGATAAAAAAGGCGTACGAATTTGCAAAAGAAGCGCATCGCGACCAATATCGGAAGTCAGGCGAGCCGTATATTATCCATCCGATTCAAGTAGCGGGGATTTTAGTCGATTTGAAAATGGACGCGACAACGATTGCCGCCGGTTTTTTACACGATGTGGTGGAAGATACAGCGGCGACAAAAGAAGATTTAGAAAAAGAATTTGGCGATGAAGTGGCGATGCTTGTCGACGGTGTCACGAAGCTTGGCAAAATTAAATATAAATCTCATGAAGAACAGCAGGCGGAAAATCACCGGAAAATGTTTTTGGCGATGGCTCAAGACATCCGCGTCATTTTAATTAAATTGGCCGACCGGCTGCATAACATGCGGACGCTGAAACATTTGCCGCTGGAAAAACAGCGGCGAATCGCCAATGAGACGCTCGAAATTTTCGCGCCGCTTGCGCACCGGCTCGGAATTTCGAAAATTAAATGGGAGCTTGAAGATACGGCGCTTCGCTATTTAAATCCGCAGCAATATTACCGAATTGTTAATTTGATGAAGAAAAAACGTGCCGAGCGTGAGCAATATTTAGAGGAAGTCATTCAAGAAATGCGCGAACGGCTCAACGAAGTGTCAATTAAAGGGGAAATTTCCGGGAGACCGAAGCATATTTACAGCATTTATCGGAAAATGGTGCTGCAAAATAAACAGTTTAACGAAATTTACGATTTGCTGGCCGTTCGCATTATCGTCCATAGTATTAAAGACTGCTATGCTGTATTAGGCATCATTCATACGTGCTGGAAACCAATGCCTGGTCGTTTTAAAGATTATATCGCGATGCCGAAGCCGAACATGTACCAGTCGCTGCATACGACGGTGATTGGTCCGAAAGGCGAGCCGCTCGAAGTGCAAATTCGCACGTTTGAAATGCATCAAATTGCGGAATTCGGGATTGCCGCCCACTGGGCGTATAAAGAAGGCAAAACAGTTAGACCTGACTCATTTGAAGAAAAACTTTCTTGGTTCCGGGAAATTTTAGAATGGCAAAACGATGCAAACAACGCAGAAGAATTTATGGAAACGCTCAAAATGGACTTGTTCTCCGATATGGTGTTCGTCTTTACGCCAAAAGGAGATGTCATTGAGCTGCCTGCCGGATCGGTACCGATTGATTTTGCTTATCGGATTCACTCAGAAATCGGCAACAAAACGATCGGCGCCAAAGTGAACGGAAAAATGGTGCCGCTCGATTATAAGTTGAAAACCGGTGACATTGTCGAAATTTTAACGTCGAAACATTCGTACGGACCGAGCCAAGATTGGTTGAAGCTAGCGCAAACGTCCCATGCGAAAAATAAAATTCGGCAATTTTTCAAAAAGCAGCGCCGCGAAGAAAACATTGAAAAAGGAAAAGAATTGGTGGAAAAAGAAATTCGCAATCTCGGGTTTGATGTCAAAGACATCTTAACAACGGAAAATGTCAAACGGGTGGCGGAGAAATTTAACTTTTCCAACGAAGAAGATATGTATGCCGCTGTTGGATATCACGGAATTACCGCGGCGCAAATTGCTCACCGGTTAACGGATAAATGGCGGAAGCAGCGAGATTTGGAAGAGCAGCAGAAAAAATTAGCGGAAGCGGCGCAAGAAATAAAGACACCGATCGGGAAAAAACGCGATTGCGGCATTCGCGTGCAAGGGATCGATAATTTATTAATTCGGCTGTCGCGTTGCTGTAACCCGGTTCCGGGCGATGAAATTATCGGCTTTATTACAAGAGGCCGTGGCGTTTCTGTTCATCGCGCTGACTGTCCGAACGTGCAAACGGAAGAAGCGGAAGACCGGCTCATTTCGGTGGAATGGGAAAGTGATGCGAAAACGAACCGTGAATACAATGTAGAAATTGAAATTTCTGGATTTGATCGACGCGGTTTATTGAATGAAGTGCTGCAAGCGGTGAATGAAACGAAAACGGATATTTCCGTGGTTTCTGGCAGATCGGACCACCGCAACAAAATCGCAACGATCCATATGACGATTGCGATTCGGAACATCAGCCATTTACAAAAAGTGGTCGAGCGGATTAAACAAATTCCGGATATTTATTCTGTCCAACGAATCATGAATAACTAGAAAGGGATACGATCATGCGAGTAGTTGTTCAACGGGCGAAAAACGCCAAAGTTACTGTCAACGGAGAAACAGTTGGCCGCATTGATTTCGGGCTTGTGCTTCTTGTCGGGGTCACCCATCATGATACGGAGGAAGATGCGGCGTTTGTTGCGGATAAAATTGCGAATTTACGTATTTTTGAAGACGAAGCTGGAAAAATGAACGTGTCGTTGCTTGATGTCGGCGGTGCCGTGCTGTCGGTCTCGCAATTTACGCTATATGGCGATTGCCGGAAAGGACGGCGGCCGAATTTTATGGAAGCAGCGAAGCCTGAGCATGCGTTCGTTATTTATGAAGCGTTCAATGAAGAATTAAGAAAAAAAGGGATTACGGTGGAAACCGGTCAATTTGGAGCGATGATGGAAGTGACGCTCACAAACGATGGCCCAGTCACCCTTATCGTCGAAAGCAAGGAAAAAAACGAGTAACGGATAGTTGCTCG
>NZ_JAPSMC010000037.1 GCF_026847645.1 Anoxybacillus sp. J5B_2022 | reverse complement strand
AGGCTTTTTACAAGCCCCCTCTTCAAAAGCCCAAGGCTTTAAGTGGTGGGTAGTTGACTACTATGCCTGTTCCTTTCCAAGTCGGAATGTTTCATAAACGGTCCATGCCCCGTCTTCCAACTGATAAAGCAAATGGAAGCGGTCGGTCGTTTCGGAAAAGTGGACCGTCTGCATTTTCAACTGTCCATACACGTCAAAATATTCGCCGTCCGATAAATCGCGCCCGATCGTAATGTGCGGAACGAACGCGTATTCTGGCTGGTCGGTGAAAATGCCGCTATATAATTTTTGATGCAGCTTTGTAAGTGTTTCGGTTGGTTCGACTTTTAAATAAATAACGGTATTCGACGGATAAAACGAGCTGAATTTCGTAATGGTTAACGGAATAACATCCGTTTCCGCTGCGATTCGCTGAAGTTCTTGCACGATTTGGTCGATTTGCTGTTCATCTGCTTCAAACGCGCTTTTTAGCGTGATGTGCGGCGGAATGAGCGCGTAATGGCTGTCGTAACGTTTTCGATAAGAATTGGCGAAATCTTGTACTCGTTTCGATGGAAAAATAGCAATCCCGTATTTCATCGGAATCCCTCCCTATATTGCGGTATTATTTAATTATAACAAAATTTTGACAAAGATTATAGTGTTATATTCGGTTACAGCACAAGAATAGAAGCAAGCGCCTTCGGAAGATCAGGCTGCCAATATGTCCATGTATGGTCGCCTGAAAATTCCTCATATGTGTAGTCAAATCCTTTTTGGATAAAACGATCGCGCGCGTTCCGGTTCGGGGTGACAAAATCGCGCACGTTGCCGTCGGTCGTTTTGACAGCGGTTTCTTCCGTGCCGATCGAATGGTATAGCTGCAATAAATGCGGCTCGGTAAACTGTTCGATTTTTTCAAGAATAGCTTCATTAAAATATGGCGATTGCATCGCAATTTTTCCGAACGTATGCGGATAAGTGAGCCCAGCTAGTAGCGACACGGTTCCGCCAAGCGAATCGCCGATTAAGGCGCGCCCCATTCCCATTTGGTACGTCGGGAACTCTTGATCTAAATATGGAACGAGTTCATTTGCCAAAAATTTTAAATAAGCGGTATGTTTGCCGCCATTTGGATGATATTTTTCGTAACGATCATGGACATTTTTATATGGAATGCCAACGACAATCGTACGGTCGATTTTTCGCTCCTCCATCAATTGCTCGACGACGCGGCCGACTTTTCCGAACATAAAATAATCTTTCCCGTCTTGCGCGATGAGAAGGGAGTATTTATAAAGAAGTGAAAACATACTTGGCAAATAAATAAGCAACGTCACTTCTTCTTCTAGTTCATGGCTGTAAATCGTTTGCTCAGTTACGATTCCTTTTTGTACGATCATCATTTGCCCTCCGTAACGAATTAAGAGTTCATTGAGTATTGTAACATATTTTCGACAAAGTATGTCAGATTCTATCATATGTACGTTAGTTACCTTTCGTTTTTTTTTTTGCGCTTGGAAGGTGTTTTTATTGCGCGTGTTACAAAGAGAAAGAGGTTGAGCCAGTCGGAAGAGGTGTTTTCATAAATTACACATTTGCGGAATAAATACATAATAGACAGTTTTAATATTGTATATTTTTAGACCATTTGATTTTGGCGCCGTTTTTGCAAATGAAAAAGGTGAGCGCTTGTCATAAGGGGGGATGCGTCGTTGAGAAGGGGATAAGAAAGGAAGTATAAACTGGGAATTTTTCACAAAATGAACATAGGGGGTGTATGAAATGTGGAGTATGATCGGTCTAATCGGGGGACTTGGGTTGTTAATTTATTTGACGATGAGAGGAATGAATTTATTTATTGCTGCACCGTTATGTGCGCTCATTGTTGCGGTGTTAAGCGGACTTCCACTGTTTCCGCAGCTCGTCGGTGAAGGGGAGGCGAACTTCGTCGGCAACTATATGGCTGGCTTTTCAGGATTTATTCAATCATGGTATTTAATGTTTTTACTCGGGGCGATTTTTGGAAAGTTGATGGAAGATAGTGGGGCGGCAGAAAGCGTTTCTAAATGGATTGTCGACAAAATCGGAGTAAAGCGGGCAGCATTGGCTGTGGTGCTTGCTTGCGCCGTATTGACGTATGGTGGCGTCAGCTTGTTTGTTGTCGCATTTTCTGTGTATCCGATGGCGGTTAGCTTATTTAAGCAGGCGAATTTACCGCGTCGCTTTATTCCAGGGGCGCTCGCGTTCGGCTCTGTTACGTTTACGATGACATCTGCCGGCTCACCGGAAATTCAAAACTGGATTCCGATTGAATATTTAAAAACGTCTCCGTATGCTGGCTGGGAAGTGAGCCTCATTGTGGCAGTATTTATGGCTGTTTTCGGCTATTGGTGGTTAAAGCGGATGATTATGAAAGCGGTCGCAAATGGCGAGCGATTCATTGAAAGAGAAGGCGATCCGGTGGCGAGTGATAAAGCGTTACCTCATCCAATGGCTGGATTCATTCCGTTAATTGTCGTTTTAGTCATTTCTTTTGCGTTCCATAATTCACTAAAGCAGTCCGCACTCATTGTTGCACTGCTTGGCGGTGTGATTGCCGTGTACGCGCTCAACCGCAACTACTTCCAAAACTTTAGCGGCGCGCTTTCCGAAGGGACGCTCGGTGCGTTAATTGCGCTTGGAAACACAGCGGCTGTCGTCGGTTTTGGCGGGGTGGCGAAAGCGGTTCCGGCATTTACGGAAGCAGTGCAAGCGATTACAAATATCCCAGGAAGCCCGTTAATCGGAAGCGCGATTGCGATCAGCGTCATTGCCGGAATTACCGGCTCGGCCTCTGGAGGTCAGGCCATTGCGTTGCCGCTTTTGGCGCCTCACTATTTAGATATGGGTGTCAATCCGGAAGCGTTGCATCGCGTTGTTTCTATCTCTTCCGGCGCATTGGATTCCTTGCCGCATAACGGATATGTCGTGACGACGATTCGGGCGATTTGCGGTGAAACGCATCGCGATGCGTACGGCGCGGTTGGTGCGTTAACGGTTATTGTTCCTGCGCTCGGAACGATTATTGCAATCATTCTCTTCTCGTTTGGACTAGGGATTTAACATAGGAGGTTAAGGCGGTATGGTATGCGATCAAGTGATGTTCATAACAGGGGCGGCACGAGGGATCGGATTTGCGATTGCCAAGCATTTTGCTGGACACGGAGCAAAAGTGATCCTTACCGATGTAAATGAAGAATGTGTGCAGGAAGCCGCGCGGCAGTTGAATGAACAAGGATTTGAAGCGACAGGTTTTAAATGCGATGTGACGGCGGAAGAGGCGATCAAATCCGCCGTCGAAAAAACAATTGCGAAGTACGGCCGTCTCGACATTTTAGTGAATAACGCAGGGCTGCAGCACGTAGCACCCATTGAAGCGTTTCCGACCGAGAAGTTTGAAGAGCTCGTCCGCGTTATGTTAGTAGCGCCGTTTTTGGCAATAAAACATGTGTTTCCGATGATGAAGCAACAACGATTCGGCCGCATTATTAATATGGCGTCGATTAACGGATTGGTCGGTTTTGCCGGCAAAGCGGCATATAATAGCGCCAAGCATGGGGTGATTGGGTTGACGAAAGTAGCGGCGCTCGAAGGAGCACCGCATGGAATTACCGTCAATGCGCTTTGTCCCGGCTATGTCGATACGCCTCTTGTCCGCAATCAGCTGGCGGATTTAGCCGCGACGCGCCACGTGCCGCTCGAAAACGTATTAGAAGAAGTCATTTACCCGCTTGTGCCGCAACGACGGCTTTTGTCGCCAGAAGAAATTGCCGATTATGCGCTCTTTTTAGCAAGCGATAAAGCAAAAGGAATTACCGGTCAAGCGGTCGTGATCGACGGCGGATATACGGCGCAGTGAAAAAATGCTTGCAAATTTCTGAGAAATCGTGTACATTGATAGAAAATCAGAAAATTCTATATAGTATTTCGTTCTTATCAAGAGAAGCGGAGGGACTGGCCCAGTGAAGCTTCAGCAACCAGCCAATATTTTGGCCAGGTGCTAAATCCAGCGGATTGGTTTCAATTCGGAAGATAAGAAGAAGCGTATTTGTTTCGATCAAAAAGCCTTCTTCTTAGAAGGCTTTTATTTTTTGGAAAGGAAGAGGAAGCGATGAAAAACATGGAGACGTTGCTTGCGCAAATTGGAAACCGAAGTGAAACGGTGACGGGAACGGTCAATCCGCCTGTTTATTTTTCAACGGCGTACCGTCATGAAGGAATCGGGCAGTCTACGGGATTTGATTACATTCGTACAGGAAATCCGACGCGCAAAATTGTCGAAGAAGCGATCGCCAAGCTTGAAGGTGGCGATCAAGGCTATGCGTTTAGTTCAGGGATGGCGGCGATCCAGACGGTGATGACGCTGTTTGAAAGCGGCGATGAGTTTTTAGTGTCCGCCGATCTTTACGGCGGCACGTACCGATTGTTTGAAAAAGGGTGGCGCAAATACGGCTTGTCGTTTCATTATGTCGATTTTCGCGACATATCATTAGTGGAGAACGCCATTACCGAAAAAACGAAAGCGATTTTTTTGGAAACGCCGACGAACCCGCTCATGCAGGAAACGGATATTGGCGAAGTGGCAAAGCTAGCGAAGCGGCACGGCTTGTTGCTCATTGTCGACAACACGTTTTATACGCCGGTCATTCAGCGTCCGATCGAGAAAGGAGCGGACATTGTCATTCATAGTGCAACGAAATATTTAGGCGGCCATAACGATGTGTTGGCTGGGCTTGTTGTTGCTAAAGGCGAAGCGCTTTGTCAGCGGCTAGCGGAATATCATAATGCGATCGGGGCGGTGTTATCGCCGTTTGATTCATGGCTATTAATCCGCGGAATGAAGACGCTCGCCTTACGGATGAGACAGCACGAAGAAAACGCGCGGCGCGTTAGCGAATTTTTAGCGGCGCATGAAGACGTGACCGACGTATTGTACCCAGGTCGAGGCGGAATGCTGTCGTTTCGTGTGCGCGACGAACGATGGGTGAACCGCTTTTTGCAAAGTTTGAAGCTCATTACATTTGCCGAAAGTTTAGGTGGGGTAGAGAGCTTTATTACGTATCCGGCAACGCAAACCCATGCCGACATTCCAGAGGAAATTCGCATCGCCAACGGTGTCTGTAACCGCCTGCTGCGCTTTTCGGTCGGCATTGAGCATGTCGAAGATTTAATTGCTGATTTGTCGCAAGCCTTGGAAAAAATGAAAGAGGTGTAGCGAAATGGAAAAATCGTTTTCGTTTCAAACAAATTTATTGCATAACAAATGGAAAATCGATGAGCAGACGGGAGCTGTCAGCGTGCCGATCCAGCATGCGTCGACGTTTCATCAAGCCAATTTTGATGAGTTCGGAAAATATGATTACAGCCGCTCCGGCAATCCGACGCGGGAGGCGCTTGAAGCGACGATTGCTGAACTGGAAGGAGGAGTGCGGGGCTTTGCCTTTTCTTCCGGCATGGCGGCCATTTCAACGGCGTTTTTGCTTTTGTCAAAAGGCGACCACGTTTTGGTGACCGAAGACGTGTACGGCGGCACGTACCGGATGATTACGGAAGTATTAAGCCGCTTTGGCATTGAATACACGTTTGTTGATATGACCGATTTGCATGAAGTCGCTTCCCATATTCGCCCGAATACGAAAGTGATTTATGTGGAAACGCCATCGAATCCGCTGTTAAAAATTACTGATATTCACGGCATTGTGAAGCTGGCGAAAGCGAACGGCTGTTTAACATTTTTAGACAACACGTTTATGACACCGGCCTTGCAGCGTCCGCTTGATTTGGGCGTCGATGTCGTGTTGCATAGCGCGACGAAATTTTTATCAGGGCATAGCGATGTATTGGCCGGACTTGCGGTCGTAAAGGATAAAGAGCTTGCCGATCGGCTGTATAAATTGCAAAATGCGTTCGGGGCGGTATTAGGAGTGCAAGATGCGTGGCTTGTGCTGCGCGGTTTAAAGACGCTTCACGTCCGCCTTGAGCAATCGGCCCAATCAGCGCTCAAAATAGCCCGATTTTTAGCGAAACATCCGAAAGTTGAGGCTGTGTATTATCCGGGACTTTCGGATCATCCGGGCCATTCGATTCACCGGTATCAGGCGACTGGCTTCGGGGCGGTGCTGTCGTTTCGCTTAGCGGATGAAGAAGCGGTCCGCACGTTTGTGAAGCATGTGAAAATTCCGGTATTTGCGGTCAGTTTAGGGGCGGTCGAGTCAATTTTGTCGTATCCGGCGAAAATGTCGCATGCGGCGATGCCGAAAGAAGAAAGAGAGAAGCGGGGAATTACCGACGGCTTGTTGCGCTTAAGCGTCGGGTTGGAAGCAGCGGATGATTTAATTGCGGATTTTGACGAAGCGCTTTCTTATGTCAAGACAAGGTCGGAAGCTGTTTCGCGATAACGATATAAGGCTAGGTGTATATGGCCTAGCCTTATATAATGTCATCGAGCCGTTCTTGTTGCAGTTGGCGGTCGACGAGTTCATCGAGTTGCTTTATTTTTTTCAAAGCAAGTGCTTCGTCGATTTTTCGATAATGATGTTTGCCACCCGGTTCTTCGTCGGCTTCGTCGGCGAGCTTAATGATCGTTTGCAGCGGTTTTCGTTTGAATTCCCCTTCCGGCAGGTAGGAATCAGTATGCAAGAGAATAGCGAGGGCGATTTCTTTGGCGTTTTTCGGGTGTTCGCCTAAGCGGATCAATAGCTTGTGCGCCCGCTCGGCGCCTTTGATGGCGTGGATGTCGTTTTGTTTATATTGTTCATAGTCCCATGTTCCGTTCGAATACCATTCGTAGTGGCCGATATCATGCAACAGCGCGGCTTTCGTGGCGAGGTCGACATTGACGCCGTATTGAATGGCGAGCCGATACGCATGATAAGCCGTCGCGATCGCATGGGCGATCCCAGACCGTTTCAAATACTTTTGCGCCACCGGATGGACAAACACGTCTGTCAGCGTGACGTATCTCATCAACATCCCCTCCGTTTTATGTGTTTCTTTTCATCGTATCACAAAAAAAGGACAGAAGGCAATAGTCGGTTGTCCGGGGTGGGGAGGAGAAAATTTTTTTTAAAAAAGTATTTGACAAACCATATTTGCGTCTATATAATTAAAAATGTGTTCGACAGAGAGCACATAAATATGATTCCGTAGCTCAGCTGGGAGAGCGCTACCTTGACAGGGTAGAGGTCGCTGGTTCGAGCCCAGTCGGAATCATCGAAGAACCCGAGTTCTATGAAAGAGCTCGGGTTTTTTATTTTTCAAAAACTAACAGGAAAACCGCACATTTTGTCGAATAAGGACAGTAAGCTATAATATGCGAGGTGACTATATGTCCATCGACCACGACCGTTTGTTTAAAGAGTTGATCCAAACGTTTTTTGAGGAATTTATTCTTCTCTTTTTTCCGACGATGCATGAGCATATCGACTTTCGCCATTTGTCGTTTTTATCGGGGGAGTTGTTCACCGATGTGACGGCAGGGGAGAAGTACCGCGTCGATTTGTTGGTCGAAACGAAGTTAAAAGGAGAAGACGGGCTTGTCATCGTTCATATCGAAAACCAAAGTTATGTGCAACCGTCGTTTCGTGAACGGATGTTTATTTATTTTAGCCGCTTGTTTGAAAAATATCGCAAAAATATTGTACCGATTGCCGTATTTAGCTACGACACGATCCACGACGAACCTTCAACGTTTACTCTCCAATTTCCTTTTGGTAACGTACTAGACTTTCGCTTTTTCACCATGGAATTGCGCAAACGAAACTGGCGAAACTATATTCGTAACGACAACCCAATCGCCGCTGCATTGTTAAGCAAGATGGGGTATACTGAAAATGAACGAGTGGGACTGAAAAAGCAATTTTTACGCATGCTTGTTCGCATGGAATTAGACGAAGCAAAACAACGATTACTGTTTGGCTTTTTTGAAACATATGTGAAACTATCAGACGAAGAAGAACAACAATTGCGAAGCGAGGTGAATGAAATGGAGACGAAAGAAAAAGAACAAGTACTGGAATTGATTATTTCGTATGAACAAAAAGCGTTGGAAAAGGGAAGAAAGCAAGGAATCAAGTACCTTGTGCAAACGATGGCGAGAAAAGGGATGAGTGTAAAAGACATTGCGAACGTAACCGATCTTGCGGAAGAGGAAGTGAGGCAATTATTGGAACAGTGATGAGTTTGTCCAACATTTATATTTGTCGTCGATTTCTAAGTGTGTAAAAACACTAGCGAATCGACGGCGGTTTGTTTTTTCCATGTTGCCTGCCTAGTTGTATCGAATCGATATAAAAACAAAAAAGCCAGCGTCCAAAAGCACTGACTTTTTTATTATGACCTAGCTTTTCAACCGTTCTCGTACTTCTTCTTCTGTCATGTCCAATATATTAGCAATCTCCGCAACGCTCATTCCTTTTTCGCTCATTTTTCTAATCGTTCCCTTTATTCCTTCTTCTCGTCCTTTTTCCAATCCTTCTTTCAATCCTTCTTTCAATCCTTCTTCCCGACCTTGTTCTAATCCTTTTTTCAGCCCTTCCTTCAATCCTTCCTCCCGGCTTCCGCGAATGTTCGATAGCTGATCAAGCAGCCATTTGAGACGCATTTCGTATGCGTAGCGGTTTTCCGGGTCAACGCTCAAACTGTGCCATTCTTCTAACGCTTCTAAAATTTCTTGTTCTGTCATCGCGATTCCCTCCAATTCGCGAAACATGTCTTCGTCCATTCTTTTTGTTCGGCTATCCACCGCCGACAACATCGTCAGCCATGGCCATTCCGGCGATTGCTTCACTTCTCTCCGATATTTCTTCCATTTTACCATAAATTGTGACAAGTCGAGTACATGAAATTCAAGGTGATCGCTCCAAAGAAATTGTTCTTCATCTTCACGGATGTGAAAGACGGTGTGGAAGCGGTCGGTTTCGTGCGGAAAGAGTGGATAGTTGAGGATGGCGATCATGATGGTCGGAGGAAGGGTGTCGTACCGTTCTCCTTTTGATAACGAAGATGAAAACAACCGCGCCCAGTAATACAACAGCCGTTCCGGCATGCCGTATTGCGGGATGATTTGAATTTCAACATGAATGCGCTCGCCAAGATTCGTGCGGACAATGACGTCTAACCGCCCTGTTTCTCCGTCTTCTGTTTCTTTCGTCAGTTCGGTGTTTTCAAACTGCACATCAACGATTCGGTCATCGCCTGTCCGGTGCAAAAGCGCGTTTAAAAACGCCATCGTAATTGACTTTCGGCTCGGATGTCCAAACAGCTGTTTAAACATAAAATCCATTTTTAAATCAAGATACTGCATGAACCTCATCCTTCCATGATATATGAAATACAATTTTATTACATTCGGGAAATAAGGGAAATGCAAATGCGGAAAATTGAATTTTGAGATGCTCTTTTCGTAAAAATAAGCGAAAAAAGCAGGGGGATTGAGGATTTTTGGAGTGAAAAATGAATTTTGATGGGAAGGGACAAATTTGCTTAAGGGACGTCTAGAAATAGAAAACAAGCTCTTGCATGTTTGCAAGGGCGGTTTTTTTAAATCCACAAAGCGGGAGATAATTAATGCCTAGTTTACTTTGTCAAGATGGCAGGTACCGAGCTAAGGCGTTTCCTCTCTACGGAAGAAACGCCTATTTTTTTGCCATCTCCCGTTTGACGCGAATGAAGGCAATGAGTTGATGAATTTCGTCTTCCGTTAAACGCTCACCGTCGACGGTAATCGGAAACGATGTGTTCGTTAGTTCAATCGTTTGTTGTTCGTCATCGACGACGCCAAGCAAGTAATCGGTCGACGTGCCAAATAACGTGGCAAGCTCTTTTACAGCTTCTAACGACGGCTGGCGATAGCCTGATTCATAACCGGCGTACGTGCTTTTGGCGATGTTTAATTGATCTGCGATATATTGCAATGACCATTTTTTCTTTTTTCTTAACTCTGACAATCGTTTTGCAATCATCGTTTTCTCTCCCTCTCACGTTCATCGCAAAATGTTCGCGAAACGAATAAAAACTCTTGTTATTTTCTTTTTTTCTGAATATAATTGAAACATAGGTTCGCGAATCGCGAACAACTTTATTTATAATGTACACTACATCACACACAAAATACAATAGATTGTTCGAATTTATCACCACGAGGTGACGATGATGAAAAACATTTTGTTATTAGCAACAGGTGGCACGATTGCATCAGTACCGAGCGAAGAAGGATTAACACCGAAGCTGACGGCGGAGCAGCTGACAAGCTACATTGCAAAGGAAAACGGGCCGTATCAGTTAGATAGCCAAATTTTAATGAACATCGACAGCACGAATATGCAGCCGGAGCATTGGCGCGAGATTGCCGAGGCGATTTATAAAAACTACGACAAATATGACGGTTTCGTCGTCACGCATGGGACGGATACGATGGCGTATACGGCAGCGGCGTTGTCATATATGTTGCAATATGTCAATAAACCAATCGTGTTGACCGGTTCGCAAGTGCCGATCGGCTTTGAAAAAACGGATGCGAAAAAAAATATACGCGATGCCCTTCGTTTTGCTTGTGAAAACATCGGCGGCGTTTTTGTCGTATTCGATGGACGGGTCATTTTAGGCACAAGAGCGGTAAAAATGCGGACGAAAAGTTACGACGCGTTTGAAAGCATTAACCATCCGTACGTCGCTTATATTCATAAAGACCGCATCGACTATCAATACGAGCTAGAAACGACGCATGAGCAGCTACAATTTGATCCGTCGCTTTGCCCCGATGTGTTTTTATTAAAACTTCATCCAGGCACGAAGCCGGAAATATTCGATTACATTCGCCATTTATATCGCGGTGTGATCATCGAAAGCTTTGGTAGCGGCGGTGTACCGTTTCAAGGGCGAAATTTGTTGCCAAAAATAAAAGAGCTCATTGATGATGGAATGGCAGTTGTCATTACGACGCAATGTTTAGAAGAAGGAGAAGATTTAACATTATATGAAGTTGGGCGGAAAGTGGCGCAAAATACGGTCATTTTATCAGGCGATATGAATACGGAAGCGATCGTGCCAAAGCTGATGTGGGCGTTAGGGAAAACAGCGAACTTGCTTGACATTAAAAAAATCATGGAAACACCAATCGCTAATGACATCACGCCAAAACAAGAAGAAAGTTGGGACGCATAAATGATGCAAACGAAAGCGGTTCGAATCGAACAAGATTTTCTCGGCGAAAAAGAAATTCCATATGGCGCTTATTACGGCATTCAGACGATGCGGGCGGTGGAAAATTTCCCGATTATCGGATATCGTCTGCATCGTGAGCTCATTCAAGCGATGGCGATCGTCAAAAAAGCAGCAGCTTTAGCGAATATGGAAACAGGACAGCTACATCCGCGTATCGGTGAAGCGATTGTGAAAGCAGCCAAAGAAATCATCGGAGGACGATGGCACGACCAGTTTATCCTCGATCCGATTCAAGGGGGCGCGGTCACGTCAATCAATATGTACAGGAACGAAGTGATCGTTCATGTTTTCTTTTTTGCTGAAATTGCTCATCTACAGTATATTGAAAAAGGAGACTGAGTTATGAATTTGTCCCGTTTCGTTATCAAGGGAAGTGTCGCCGGCGTGCTTTCTGGTATATTACTCGGTCTGTTTTTAAAAACGATTGAAATATGTTAGAACATCAAGGTATATACGCTGCTTTTAAACATCGATTATATGGTATAAACAAATGTTAAAAATGATAAAACATATTATATTTTTTTAATAAAAAATGAGGGGGTCCCAAAAGTAACGGGGCACCCTTTTTTATCACTATATATACGCGCGAAACACTTTCGTAAAACTATATATTGTATCTTCCTTGAAGAAAGACGACCTTTTGAGACAGTCTCACTTATATTAGGGATTATTAAACAATAGATAGCGTTTGCCAACGTACGTGCGATAGCTGGCACAGACATTTGTCGAAAAACTGCCAGCAAAAACGCAGTTGAATTTTTGATCATTTTATCATAGCGGTCGAGAAGACTCACACTTTGAAGCGTCGAGTAAGTGGGGATGAATCGGTCGGTTTTGGTTTGAAAAACACCTTTGAATGACAAGGGTGTTTTTCTTTTGACCATCTTTCCTCATAAATTATGGCCACTCATATTTTCTTAGATGAAGCAGGATCATTTTCGTTTGCGACAAGGAAATACTCGTCCGCTTCCGAAACGAAAAAAGTATCTCGAAAGCTCTTTTCCAAGTTCATCAGCTGCATGCTATATATATGGATGCAGTTTGGAACTTTAACGTTTTCGTCTTTTATGGAGTAATCAGTATTTTTCGACTGTCGGGTGACCGAATAACACCGCTTCCAGACAAATACATTTATCTGTGAAGCGGTTGGTTGTTCCGTCCTCGTCACTCTCGGCGTATTAAATCGCACGCACATCCCTGTTTTAGTAGTCAAGAAACCAGTTGCATGAAACGATTTGTGCTTTTACCATATGTTTTACTTATGATTATTATCCAAAATCGTTATTTCACTTATTAAAGAAATCGAGGTATTCTTAAGGAGCACTTATAAAAATAAATTCAGCGCTAGTTCTGCTTTTCGGACTACAGCTTAGTAAAAAAGAGGTGTAACATCTATGGGAAACGAAAACATAAGCTCTTTAAAAAGCCCTTCTCCACGTGGAAGTTCCAAAGGGCTTTGGCTAGGAGGTGTTGCCTTTACTTTTGCGATCGCGGCAATTGGCTTTGCGCTAGCGGCAATACCAGGGCTTGACCATTTAGGGCCGCTCGCGTGCGCGATTTTGATCGCAGTCGTGTATCGGCAAATTTTTGGATATCCAGAAGCGATTCGGCCCGGCATTCAATTTTCTACGAAACGTTTATTAAGATTTGCCATTATCCTATTTGGCTTAAAGCTTAATATTGATGTCGTGATCCATCAAGGACTAGGCCTTCTCGTCCGCGATGTGGCTGTCATTGTTTTTTCTATTTTTGTGACGGTTTGGCTTGGAAAAATATTAAAAGCAAATTCTTCGTTATCGTTATTGCTCGGAATTGGAACAGGTGTATGCGGAGCGGCTGCTATTGCTGCTGTTTCTCCGATTTTAAAAACCAAAGATGATGACACGGCCATATCTGCAGGGATTATAGCGTTTGTCGGTACTATTTTTTCTATAACTTATACGATTATTCGGCCATTTTTGCCCGGTTCTGATTTGCATTACGGAATTTGGAGCGGAATTAGTTTGCACGAAATTGCGCACGTTGCATTAGCTGGTGCTCCGGCAGGGCAGGATGCGTTGGCCCTTGCCTTGCTGGCGAAGTTAGGAAGAGTTCTTTTGCTTGTGCCGCTCAGTTTTATATTAATGTATTGGATGAGCCGAAAAAATGCCAGCCAGGAGTCGGGAGACACGAAAGTGGAATTTCCATGGTTTTTGATTGGCTTTATTCTTATGAGCTTGTTTGGCAGCTACGTTCTCGGAAAAGCGATTCCTATTTCAAAAAGTGCATTAAACGGCATTTCTTATTTCACATCATTTATTTTGACATCAGCTATGGTCGGCCTCGGCTTGAATATTAGTCTTCGCGATTTACGAACAAAAGCTTTGCGCCCTTTAATCGCCATGTCCATTACATCTGTTTTATTATCGTTTCTATCTTTCTTCATTGCTTAACTAAGCGGAAAGATCGAAAGTTTTACAGGCGTGTTGATTAAGTAATAAAAATCAGTTGAGATCGCTCTATTCCTAGCTTTTCTGCCGTAGTCGGCAAGCGATTCGCTTGCCGACTCGCAATCCGTATGGTTATGTTTTTTACAGAAAGGAAGAGTGTGAAATACAATTTCTAAATAATAGGATATAAGTCGTAACTTTAGCCAACCATTTGCCTCTTTTTGACGCTCTTATCGAATCGAGCACAATTATTGCTTTGCCAAGCTGTTTGCCGAAGTTCTATGCTTCCGTAAAATGTCCAAAAACACTTCCATCGCTTTTGTATAAAACGGGGTTTTTTGAGTGATAAAGGAAAATTGGCGAAAAAAAGGATGGTCATCAATATTTATCAGTTTCAATGTCCCGAAAGAAAGTTCTTTTTTTACTGTCCATTGCGAAAGGAATGTAATGCCTAAACCGGCTTCCACCGCTTCTTTAATCAGCTGTGTACTGCCAAATTCCATGATATCGTGCGGGAAAAAGTTATATTTTGAAAACAATTTGTCGGTTGCTTTCCTTGTTCCAGACCCCGTTTCGCGAACGATCCATGTTTCGCTGCGAAGATCATCAATAGACACCCTTTTCTTTTTTGCATACGGGTGGTTAGCAGAAGCGATAATAAACATTTGATCTTCGGCAAAAGGCTCGATATAAACATCTTTCATCTCAATGTCCATTTCGATAATCCCGACATCCAATTGATGGTTGCTCACCATTTCTACAATTTCATTCGAATTTCCGATGGTGATGGCCGGTTTAATTAACGGGTACTGTTTATGCAGCTCGGCCATAATATGGGGAAGGATATACTCGCCGTAAGTATAGCTGGCGCCGATGGACAGCGCTCCGCTAGCGCGGTTCATTAAGTCATCGATCAAATGGTTCATGCGAGTATAAAGCCCTAATATTTCTTTCGCGTGATGGTAAACAATTTCTCCAGCTTTATTAAGTTTTACGTATTTGTTGTTTCGCTCTAGCAATTTTGTTCCCATTAGGCGCTCCAATGTTTGGACATGCTGGCTCACCGCCGGCTGTGTCATGTGCAATTCTTCGGCAGCGCGAGTAAAATTTTTCTTTTCTGCCACTTTGACAAACACGTGCAATAATTGATCCAATGCGTTCCCTCCAGTCATTATTCATAATAATTATCATTAATATTATAATCATTTATTTTGCTTATATTAAAGAAGGTTGATGGGTTCATAATAAAATTAATGACAATGATAAAACTCCAGATGGTGGACAAAAACACATAAAGGCTTGTATTGTTTACAGTTACTTCGTTAAAAAATAAATTTTTTCCACTTTCTTTTTAAACTGTTCAACATGAACAAACCTTGCCTCTCGTAAAACTTCTTTTCCATCGACATATAAAATCAAAACAGGTGCGGTAAATATGGAAAGGTGCCCTGCTATGTCCGGGACATTATCGACGTTGACAAAGGCCATTTGAATCTTTGGAAATTCCTCCATAATTTTTTGCACTTTTGGTAACAATGCATGACAAACACTACAATTTGTTTTTGAGATATATAAAAATGCTAAATGATGATTGTTTACGAAATGCTCGATTTCTTCTATGGAAAATAGCTCATTTTTTGCATTCAAAGTTTATTTCGTCTCCTTCCATGTTGATTCTCAACATATTATACTATAGGAAGCTTTTCCAATTCAGGATAAACTGCTTGGAACGCCATAAACTCTGTTGTGCACACTGGTGTGAAATCAGCCATGATCCTTTATAATCGTCCAGTGAAATTTGTCCATAGTTAAAGCTTCAAATTTTGACACCGGATCGCCAATGCGCGGTAAATAATTTTGTACTTGCTCCATTTTTAAAACTCATACTTTTTTATAATAATTATAATTAAATGATCATTATCACTGTTTATACTATACAAGATCAATAAATGTACTATAAAGAATTTCCAATTTTTTGTTTCCATTTTCATCTCAACACAAGCTGAGATATAACGTGGAGAGTAATGATCCGGATATAAAATGAAAAAAACTACTGTCCGTTTTCAGTCATTTTTTTGACATATCCTTCGATTTCTTGCTTTGTCTCTTGCACTTGTTCATTGCATCCAAAACAATGCGACGATCAAAACGATATACAATTGACAAATCATTGAAGCTTTATTGTATTCGTCGTACGAGCCGACAAGGAAGCTAGGAAGAAGAGCTTGACATGTTTCATGTTGCGAAAAATGTTGCAGCTGACGCCTCCTTACGACGATGTGAAGTAGTTGATACAAGATGTCGATCAGTTGATTTGTAAACGTCATTTTACAAATATTTAAAAATAAATAAATATATCGTTTATACTCTTTTAACAAACAGTTGGTAACATGTGTAACAAAGAAGTGAATAGTTGAAGGTGGAGATGATGAGAAACCGTGAAGACAGCGTAGAGCATTTTTTCTCTATGTGTGTTCTCGGTTTCTTTTTGTTTTTAAAGGAGGTATGAATGGCGTTGTTTTTACAAGATCGGCTTATTGCGGCCATTAAGCAGCCAAAGCATATTGAACAATTTTTGCTGACGAAATGGAAAACGGCGTTTTTGCAGACAGGAACGATTAGCGTTGTCAAACGGTATGTAGATGTACTAAAAGAAAATGGGCGTTACGTGTTTATCCATGTGGAAAAAATTCCTGGCATTAGCTATGACAAGGAAGGATTGCAGTTTCTCGCAAAGTTTGTTCGTCCGCACGGGATTGTCACAACAAAAAGTACACTCGTGCAACTGGCAAAAAAAGAAGGGCTTTGGACGATTCAACGCTTGTTTTTAGTCGATACAGATGCGGTGGAGAATGGACTAAAACAAGTTTCTGAAATCACTCCCGATGCATTGGAAGTGATGCCAGGGATCGTACCGGAGATGGTTGCTAACCTTGTTCAGCGCACAAACATTCCGATTATTACAGGTGGACTCGTTCAACATCGCCACCATATTACACAGGCGCTGCAAAGCGGGGCGATCGCGGTGTCAACAGGAAATCCGACATTATGGAAAACGGTTCAGAAAGAGGGATTATATGATTGAGTTAGTTCAAATAGGAAAATCATACGACGGAAAGACGTTTGTCGTTGATGATGTAAATGTACGAATTGAAAAAGGGGAGTTTTTTGTGCTTGTCGGGCCGTCTGGATGCGGCAAAAGCACGTTGTTGAGAATGATCGCCGGACTTGAGCCGATTACGTCGGGAAGTTTGCGGATCAATGGAAAAGAAATGAACGATGTTCCGCCGAGCGAACGCAACTTGTCAATGGTGTTTCAAAATTATGCACTATACCCCCATTTAACCGTTGAGGAAAATATTACGTTCGGCTTACATACGAAAAAAATATCGAAGCAAGAGCGAAAAAAACGATGTATGGAAGCAGCCGAGATGCTTGGATTAACAGACTATTTAAAACATAAGCCTCGTCAGTTATCGGGCGGTCAGCGTCAGCGTGTTGCCTTGGCGCGTGCAATCGTTGCCCAAACGCCGATTTGTTTAATGGATGAACCGTTATCTAATTTAGATGCGAAATTGCGTGCGAAAATGCGTTTCGAAATTCGCCAATTGCAACAGCAGCTAGGCATTACAATGATTTATGTTACGCATGACCAAATGGAAGCGATGACGATGGCTGATCGCATCATGGTGATGGATGGTGGACGTGTCCAGCAAATCGGTGAACCGCTTGATGTATACAATCATCCTGCGAATATATTTGTCGCATCGTTCATCGGCTCGCCGGCAATGAACATGACAAAAGCAGATGTGTTAGAACAATCACTAATTTTTAATCGAGAAAGGATTATGCGACTAGCCCATCGGTTTCCGCTTGAAACAAAAAACATTACAATCGGTGTACGTCCAGAACATATTCGTTTGGCAAACAAAAATGATCCGTATTTTACTGTCAAAGTTGTGAATGTCGAGCGACTTGGGACAGAAACGCTCATCACGTTTGCATTAACGAAAAAGGAGCATTGGATTGCTCGTTGGAACGGACAATGTTCGGTTCGCGTAGGTGACGAAGTGCCTGTCACGATTGATGAACAACATGTGCTATTTTTTAACGAAGCTGGTGAAAGGTTATATGTGGGAGTAGGTGACGATTATGTTTCGTTCCGTGAAACAAAATTTTGAGGGGATGTTATATATTTTTCCATCTTTCCTTCTCTTTGCAATTTTCGTTTTTTATCCGATGGTGCGAACCGGTTATTTAAGTGTACATATGACCGACTTTCAAGGGAACCCAACAAACTTTGTTGGGTTGGAACACTTCCGTTATTTACTGGAAGATGTCAATTTTCAACAAAGCGTGAAGGCGACATTATTGTTTGTTTTATATACAGTCCCCCCAACCATTATTATTGCGCTTAGCTTAGCGCTACTAGCCAATGAAAAAGTCAAAGGAATTCAATTGTTTCGTACATTGTTTTCATCAACGTTAGGGATGAGCGTAGCCGCATCGTCGGTCATTTGGATGTTTATGTACAATCCAGCAATAGGTGTCATTAATCGAATCATTACAGCATTAGGGGGGGAAGAACGACAATGGTTGCTTAATCCAGACACAGCGCTTATTGCAGTTGCTGTGGCAACGGTATGGATGAATATTGGCTTTGCGTTTCTTATTTTGCTTGGAGGATTGCAAAACATTGATTCGTCTTTATATGAAAATGCGAAAATTGCTGGAGTGAGCTACATGTACCAATTGAGGCGCATTACGATTCCGCTTTTGTCGCCTACGCTCTTTTTTGTAACAACGGTATCACTTATTCACGCTTTTCAGACGTTTGGTCAAATTGACATTTTAACAAAAGGCGGGCCAATGAATGCAACAACAGTTATTGTATATTCCATTTATCGCGAAGCGTTTATTAATTATAATTTTGGTTTCGCGAGCGCTCAAGCGGTCGTCTTATTTTTCATTGTTCTTCTTGTAACGATCGTACAATTTGCCGTTGTTGAAAGGAAGGTGCATTACCAATGAGCATCTTTCGTTCGATGGTGACTTACATATTGCTAGTGATTGGCGCCGTTATTGTAATGTTTCCAATCGGTTATGCATTCATTATTAGCTTTTTAAGTGGTGCACAGTTGCTTCAAGGAGTTTTATGGCCCGATGAATGGTCGCTCCAAAATTATGTGACCGCTTTTGAAAAGGTGCCGTTGCTTCGCTATTTATGGAACAGTTTTATCGTATCGTTCATCGTTATGATTGGACAGCTCCTTGTTTCGAGTTTAGCTGCATACGCTTTTGTATTTTTGCGATTTTGGGGGCGGGATGTTCTATTTTTTATGACAATTGCCACGATGCTTATTCCGTGGGAGGCAACGGTCATACCGAACTTTTTGACCATTCAAAAATTTGGGTGGACAAATAGTTATCTCGGTTTGACTGTCCCGTTTTTCGCTCTCGCATTCGGTATTTTTTTGCTAAGGCAACATTTTAAAACGATCCCATTTGAATTGTATGAAGCTGCCCAAGTATCGGGGGTTCGCCATTTTCGCTTTTTTTGGTATGTCGTTCTGCCGCTTTCGAAAACAAGTTTAGCAACACTTGGCGTATACAGCTTTTTAACGACATGGAACATGTATTTATGGCCGCTTCTTGTGACGAATGACGAAAAAGTGCGAACCGTGCAAATTGGGTTAAAGCAAATGCAAACACAAGAAATGGCGACAGAATGGGGGGTGGTGATGGCTGCGGTTGTGATTGTAATTATGCCGACGTTGTTGTTATTGTTTATTGGTCAAAAACAACTGCAAAAAGGGCTTATGCAAGGAGCGATTAAATAAAGGGGGAGAATAGGAAATGAAAAAGCTTTCATTATTATTTAGTTTGCTGTTTTTGTTAGTTGGTTGCAGCAGCGAAAAAACTGAACAAGCAAGCGCGCAACCTTCTTCTGAAGGCAAAACGCAAAAAGGGAAAACAGAAGTTGTATTTTGGCATGCGATGGAAGGAGATTTAGGAAAAGTACTAAATGAAATTGTTCATGATTTTAACGCATCACAATCGACGATCGAAGTTAAACCAGTGTTCCAAGGAACGTATGAAGAGGCGTTGACAAAATTTAATGCGGTAGCCGGCACGAAAGATGCGCCAACGATTATGCAGACGTTCGAAGTTGGAACGAAATATATGATTGATAGTGGAAAAATTGAGCCAGTGCAAACGTTTATTGATCAAGATCATTATGACGTTTCGCAGTGGGAGAAAAATATCGTGAATTACTATACGGTGAACGGAACGATTTATTCGATGCCGTTTAACTCATCGACCCCAGTGCTTATTTACAATAAAGATGCGTTTAAAAAAGCGGGATTAGATCCAGAAAAACCGCCAATGACGTATAGCGAGTTAAAAGAAGCAGCACGAAAATTAACGAAAAACGGAAATTATGGTTTTTCGATTTTAAATTACGGATGGTTTTTTGAGCAGATGTTAGCCGTACAAGGTGGATTGTATGTAAATGAAGAGAACGGCAGAAAAGGTGAAGCGACAAAAGCTGTGTTTAATAGCGAAGAAGGATTGCGTGTTTTTAAATTAATTCAAGATATGTATAAAGAAGGAATGTTTTATAATGTCGGTCAAAACTGGGATGATATGCGTGCGGCTTTCCAATCCGGGAAAATAGCCATGTACTTAGATTCTTCGGCTGGAGTGCGTACAATTGTTGACAGTGCACCGTTTGAAGTAGGAGTATCGTATTTGCCAATTCCAGATGGCGTCGAACGGCAAGGAGTCATCATTGGTGGCGCTTCGCTATGGATGATAAAAGATGCAGATGAGGCACAGAAAAAAGCAGCATGGGAATTTATGAAATATCTCACAACTCCGGAAGTACAAGCGAAATGGCATGTCAAAACAGGGTATTTTGCCATTAATCCAGCTGCTTACGATTTACCACTTGTGAAAGAACAATGGAAAAAATATCCTCAATTAAAAGTCACAGTGAATCAGTTAAAAGAAACGAAAGCAACGCCAGCAACGCAAGGAGCACTGATTTCTGTTTTTCCACAGTCTCGCCAACGTGTCGTTAGTGCGATGGAAAGTTTGTATCAAGGTGTTGACCCGAAAGAAGCATTGGATCGAGCAGTTGCCGAAACAAATCGTGAATTAGAAATGGCGCGTAAACGATAAAAAAATGGGGGAACGGGCGGTAACGTTCGTTCTCTCTTCATTTAAACAACGGAGGGATGATGAATGAATATTTATGCTCATCGCGGATTTAGCGGGAAGTATCCAGAAAATACGATGATCGCTTTTCAACAAGCGTATGAGCTTGGGGTAGACGGGATCGAACTTGATGTACAAATGACGAAAGACGGTGAACTCGTTGTCATTCACGACGAGCGTATTGAGAGAACGACGGACGGAATTGGTTATGTGAAAGATTTTTTATATCGTCAACTTCGCTGTTTCGATGCAGGGAGCTGGTTTGATGAGCGGTTTGCTGGTGAACGTATTCCCGCTTTAGTTGAAGTGCTGGACTGGGCAAGTGAACAAAAGCGAGCGATTACATTAAACATTGAGCTGAAAAATGATACGATTCATTATCCGAATTTAGAAGAAAAAGTGTTAAAATTATTAGATGCATATACCATGCCACATCGCATTGTTCTTTCATCTTTTCGTCCATCAAGCCTTGTTCATTTAAGACAATTGAGCAATACTATTCCGCTTGCTGTTTTAGTAGAAGGGGAGAAAAGAGGAGTCAATCATGTAGCCCAATCGATTCAAGCAGAAGAAATTCATGGAGATCCAACCTTTTTATTCACCCCATATGGACAAGAAATGAGCAAATATATGGACATATGTGTGTATACGATTAACGATGCTCAATTGTTCACAAAAGTTGCCAAACAGCGAGTGAAAACGATAATGACAGATTATCCCGATCGTTTTTTTTCACATGGACGGTGATACATATGCATTGGTTATTTTTAACGGTTGCTATTTTATTTGAAGTAGCCGGAACAACCGCGATGAAATGGTCGGATGGATTAACAAAACTATTTCCGACGTTCAGTATGATCGTATGCTACGGAATTAGTTTTAGTTCATTGGCGTTAGCATTAAAAGGAATGGATGTATCGATTGCTTATGCCATTTGGTCTGGATTGGGCATAGTACTCATTTCGATTATTGGCATGTTTCTTTTCCATGAACCAATGCATGTAATGAAAGCGATCGGTATTGCTCTTATTGTTATAGGTGTAGTGATGTTAAAAAGCCTTTAGATGAATTTTTGTTAAATGTCTGACTAAATTCGATTGGAGGTTGTAGGTAAATTAGTGGCTGAACGTGATCGGAAAAATTGTTTCAGCGGATCTTTCCCAGAACGACAGGAGTGGCTCAAAAAACAATGTCTAGGATTGAAAACGGAAAAGATGTATCAACAACTGACAGTGCACCTGCCGAGAGCCGATGAAAAAAATTTCCTGAAAAGAATTGATTGTTTGTGTATGCACGTGAATGCCCAAACAGTTTTGCTGGCTGGGGTAGAAAAACTATGAACAGACCTTGGCGCGCTTTATCATTCAGCATAAATGCAGCCAGATACAATGGTCACCGTCATTACAAGTAAAAGTGAATATTTAGTAAGATACTTTGAAAGTACATTTAGAGCGTCATTGCTAAAGCAGTCATACTTTAACGGCTGCTTTTTTTACGAAAGTAACAGTGAATAATCGGTTGTTCCCACACATAGGTAGGGGGTAAAATTGATTGATAGATGTTTCTTTTCCACTCAGCAGGAATTACAGCAAATGAAGCAAATTTAAAGGAGATATGATGAAAATACTAGCCACAGTCAGCTGTGAATTTGTATAATGGCTATATCTTGCATTGCCCAAAGCGGTAGGACAAGTCAGCTCGCCTGGCCATACTGGCAGAACAACCATTTAACAATGAAACGTTTGTTCCTTGACTAACAGCAAAAGATTGAAAGAGAGGTAGATACAATATGGCAATACCAAGCGGGGCGAGCATGCATATTACAATCCGTCTTCAGTTTGCGAAACAGTTAGTGTCGTTTGGAGATATCGCAACAGCGATCGGCCAGGCGGGAGGAGATATTGTTGGAATCGACGTGATTTCTTCCAGTAAAACACATACGGTTCGCGATATTACTGTTAGTGTGTTGGATTCCAAACATTCCGATTTAGTTGTGGATACGCTGCGAAAAACACATGGAGTGAAAGTTATTAATGTATCCGATCGTACTTTCTTGATGCACATCGGCGGAAAAATTGAAGTGACATCGAAAATTCCGATCAAAACACGTGACGATTTATCGCGCGTTTATACTCCGGGAGTGGCGCGTGTATGTACAGCCATTGCCGAAGATCCGAACAAAGCGTATTCGTTAACGATTAAGCGGAATACGGTGGCGGTCGTCTCCGATGGAACAGCTGTGCTAGGATTAGGGGATATCGGGCCGCATGCCGCAATGCCTGTAATGGAAGGGAAAGCGATGCTGTTTAAGCAGTTGGCAGGTGTCGATGCGTTTCCGATTTGCTTAGATACAAAGGATACAGAAGAAATTATTCAAATTGTCAAGGCAATTGCGCCGGCGTTTGGTGGCATTAACTTAGAAGATATTTCGGCTCCGCGTTGCTTTGAAATTGAAGAGCGGTTAAAACAAGAATTGGACATTCCTGTTTTTCACGATGACCAACATGGGACGGCAGTTGTTTTGCTCGCTGGCCTTTTAAATGCGTTAAAAATCGTCGACAAAAAGATTGAAGATATTAAAGTTGTGTTAACAGGGATCGGCGCCGCTGGAATTGCGTGTACGAAAATTTTGTTGGCGGCCGGTGTGAAAAATATTATCGGCGTCGATCGCCATGGGGCGATTCATCGCGGGGTGGAATACGATAATCCGTATTGGAACGAATATGCGCAATTAACGAATCCGGAAAATATAAGCGGCACGCTTTCCGATGTCATTAAAGGAGCGGATGTGTTTATCGGTGTATCGGCGCCGGGAATTTTGAAGGTGGAAGATGTGCAGAGCATGGCGAAAGACCCGATCGTTTTTGCGATGGCTAACCCTGTTCCAGAAATTGATCCAGAGTTGGCGGAACCGTACGTCCGCGTCATGGCGACAGGCCGGTCTGATTATCCGAACCAAATTAACAACGTCCTTTGCTTTCCTGGCATTTTCCGCGGGGCGCTCGATTGCCGGGCGATTGAGATTAACGAGGAGATGAAGCTAGCAGCAGCGCAAGCGATCGCTTCGGTCGTGACGGACGAAGAGTTAAGCGAAACATATATTATCCCGAGTGTATTTAACAGCAAAGTAGCGGAAAGAGTGCGCGAAGCGGTCATTAAAGCGGCGTATCAAACCGGGGTGGCGCGCAAAGATGATATTATGTTTAAACCGGAATAAAGGAAGTGCCGAAACCTCTTGTTCGTGAGGTTTCGGCAGCTTTGATATGGGAGGGGCGTTATGCTGTTTTTGTCGCTGTTTGTTACACCGTTGGTTGGTGTGCTATGGTTTTTGAATGTCGTTTCCTTGCTCAAAAAGTTAAACGAAAACCGCGATCCTCATAACCAAATCGTGCTCGGTGCGGTTTTGACCTTTTTGTTTGTCTTTCTGTTTATCTTTCTGTTTATGTTCAATTTGACGAGTTGATGTTAATGTATCATAAGGAAAATTTGGATAAACGAAGCAAGTCCCTTTCTTACTGGGTAAAGGAGCTGGTATAATAAAGAAAAGAGAGAAAGGAGCTGATGCAGGTGACGACGTATAAACGGACATTGCTTTATCTTTTTAGAAACTATATGATCGGTTCGCTCATTGCCGTTGTTGGGGTAGGAAGTACGTTCATGACAATGACGCTTGACGTGATGAAAAGCGATTTATATTTACTGCTTTTTGTGCAATTTTTTTCGTTAATTATTATGTTTATCTTTGAATACCGTGCCTTTCAAAAAGATATTTCCCCGATTCGAAATCTGTTTTTTTCCCCTCATTTCAGCGAACAGCAATTTTACTTCGCCCTCGTGCAAGCGAAGCGGTTTCCTCTTCTGACGGTTCGGCGTATTTTCATTCCCCATTTTCTCGGTCTGTCAGTCCCAGCCGTTGTCATGACAACAGTCTTGATTTACAAAAGGATGTTGGATATTCCTTATGTCTATATACTATACGCGCTGCTAGGCGCATTTTTAATCGCCAGCCTTCATGCGGTACTTGAATTTTTTCTTACCGTTCAGGCGATGAAACCGCTCATCCGGGAAATCATTCAAATCGGAAGACAAAATGGTTGGACAGAAGCAGTTGGAGCGACGAATGCCGTCTATGTGCCGATCAAGCTTCAACTTCAATTAAGCGTCTTATTTATCGGGACGTTTCCAATTATACTATTCGTTTTGGCAAGCGAAGTCAAAACGACGCTTTCTACCGCCGATTTTGGCTGGGTATTTATGGTGTTATGTATATCGGTTGCCTTCTCTTTCTTTGCGGCGCACATTTTAGCGAAGGAAATTGAAAGCCCCATTCAAGAGTTGTATAAAAGTATGAAAGGCGTTCAGGTGGAATCGTTTGAAATGATTTACGATAACGTCTATATTGACGAGTTTTCTGAGTTAACAAACGGCTTTAACCATATGGTGGAAGCGATTTTGGGGCGGGAAGAGAAAAACAAACAGTTGCTTGACAGCTTTATTACCGTCATGGTGACGGCTCTGGATGCGAGAGATGCGTATACGGCAGGCCATTCGCTCCGGGTGGCTACTTACTCATTAGAGATCGGTAAACGCCTTCGCCTTCCGGAAGAGCAGCTGCAAAAACTGTATAAATCTGCCATTCTTCATGACATCGGAAAAATTGGCATTCCAGATGCGGTGTTGTTGAAAGATGGAAGGTTAACGAATGAAGAATTTGCGTGGATCAAAAAACATCCTGTGCTTGGTGAAAATATTTTACGGCAAGTGCAGCCGATCGAAGAAGTGAAAGATTTGCTTCCAGGAATTCGTTCGCATCATGAGAGAATCGATGGAAAAGGATATCCGGATGGTTTACAAGGTGAACAAATTCCGTTGTTCGGTCGCATTATTGCGGTGGCGGATGCGTTTGATGCGATGACGTCCGACCGTACGTACAGGAAAGGGATGAACGTCGAAAAAGCCGTGTCGATTTTGCTAGGCGGAAAAGGAACGCAATGGGATGCGGAAATGGTTGATCATTTTGTCGATTATTTAAAAGAGCAACATTCTCACATTTATCCGGAGCGGGTAGGGTGAATAGCGAACAGTGGAAAAGCTGTTCGCTATTCATATCGCTCTTCCATTCATCGTTGTGATATAATGAATAAAAACAAACGGAGTGAAGCGAAATGAAAACTCCAGAGTTTCAGCATAAAAGCTATACGTATAAAAATTATGTAGAGTGGGATGGACAATGGGAGTTGATTGATGGCGTTCCTTACAGCATGGCCCCTTCGCCTTCTTTTACTCATCAGGCTATTGTCGGGGAATTGTATGCGGCTTTACGGCCGTTTTTTCAAAATCAAGGCTGCGCGGTCGTTCTCGCTCCGTTTGATGTAAGGCTGGATGAAGGCTTTCACTACGAAAACGCTAAACATGTCGTGCAGCCAGATCTCTTCGTTGTTTGCGACAAACAGAAAATTACCGAAAAAAGTTGCGATGGCCCACCTGATTTAACGGTTGAAGTGCTATCTCCTAGCACGGCGTTAAAAGACAGAAATGAAAAATACAACCTGTATCAACAGTTTCAAGTAAAAGAATATTGGGTTGTAGATCCTGTCCACCGAACGATTGAAGTATATGGCTGGGAGGACGGTTCGTATAAAAACAGAGAAGTATTCGGGGAACAAGATGTATTGATTTCGTTCTTATATCCGGAGCTGAAATTAAACCTTTCGGAAATTTTTCGGGAGCTATGGTAGCGGAGGCGCTACCATAACTTTTTGTAACAAAACCACCAATCTAAACATTGCACGTGTCCTTGTTTTTGTTGTTCGTATCGTTCTTTTATTTTGGCAACGGTATCAGCAGGAGGAACGATAACATGGCTGCCGATGAGATGGTTGTTTGGCCAATTTTCCGGCGTGGCGACGCCGTACAGATGAGCCGTTTGCAACGCGTGCACCGAGCGCCAAATTTCCCCAATATTCCGCCCGACTTCTTGCGGATAATAAAGCATTTGTTTAATCACCCCATTCTCATCCACAACGAATACTCCTCGCACAGGCCGCGTTCCTTTATCCGGATCGATCATTCCTAACGTTCGGGCCAGCTTGCCTAATGGATCGGCAATGACCGGAAACGTGATCTCGACTCCCGTTTTTTCCTTTATCCATTCGATCCATTTCAAATGAGAAAACACTTGGTCGACGGATAAGCCAATCAGCTCGGTGTTCAGTTTACGAAACGAGTCTTTCCATTGCTCAAACGCGATAAACTCGGTCGTGCACACAGGTGTGAAATCGCTAGGATGGCTAAATAAAATAAACCAGCGGCCGCGATAATCTGTCGGCAACGTTTTCGCACCAAGCGTCGTATGGACCGTTACTTCTGGAAAGCGATCGCCAATTTTAAGAGATTTGCCGTTTTCCATGTTGTTGCCCTCCTTGTCACGTGAAAGCATGCATCATAGTATATTCAGAAACATCGGTATTTGCCCAACATAAATTTGCCAAACCGCTTTTTCTTATGTTCTGTCGTGGTATACTAATTGTGAAGCAATTGGATTGGAGAGAGTGGTTGATGGGTGAAATCCATAAAGTCGCCGATGTTTGTTTGTTGGCGGGGAAAATTATGTTGCAAAGCGGAGCGGAAACGTATCGCGTGGAAGACACGATGATGCGAATTGCCGCGGCGTTTGGCATGCCGCATTCGCATAGCTATGTGACGCCGACGGGAATTATTTTTGCCATTGACGGATCAGGACCAGCGAAATTGATCCGCATCGTTGAGCGATCGACCGATTTGCAAAAGGTAACGATTGTCAACAGCATTTCCCGGCAAATCAGCAGCGGAGAGCTGTCGCTTGCAGAAGCGCATGAACGGTTGAAGCAACTGGAGGGAAAGAATCTGGCTTATCCGTTTTGGATGCAAGTTGCCGCATCAGCAATTGCGAGCGGTTGTTTTGTCATTATGTTTCAAGGAAAGTGGAGCGACTTTTTACCTGCATTTGTGTCTGGAGGAATCGGCTTTTACGGATTAGATTACGTCCATCGTTTAGTAAAACTCAAATTTTTCGCCGAATTTTTTGCGTCATTTCTCGCAGGAATTGTAGCGATGTTGCTCGTTGCCATCGGTGTTGGCAACGATATTGATAAAATTATTATCGGGTCGGTGATGCCGTTAGTGCCGGGAATGTTAATCACGAATGCCGTGCGCGATTTGATGGCGGGGCATTTAGTGGCGGGGCTGTCAAAAGGAGCGGAAGCGTTTTTAACGGCGTTTGCGATCGGAACGGGTATGGCTGTTATTTTTGCGATGTATTAGGAGAGGAAGATATGCTGATTGAGCAGCTTGTAACGAGTTTCATTGCTTCGGCCGCCTTTGGTCTCATTTTTAATGTTCCGAAAAAATTGCTCGCGCATTGTGGACTTGTTGGGATGAGCGGCTGGTTCATTTATATTTTGTTTGTTCAATATGATATGGATTCTATCTTCGCAACGTTTGTAGCCGCATTTTTTGTGGCGGTTGTGAGCCAAGTGTTAGCAAGGATGTACAAAACGCCGATGACGATTTTTAGCGTTTCCGGCATCATTCCGCTCGTTCCGGGGGGATTGGCGTATGAAGCGATGCGCCATGTTGTTGTGAACGACTACAATATGGCGATCCAGCTGGCGGCAAAAGCGTTTATGATCTCTGGAGCGATTGCGATGGGTCTCATTTTTTCAGAAGTCATAAACCAAATGATGAAAACTTGGGCTTCACGGTAGAAGTTTGAGTTTTGGACAGTAACGGTAGACACGTTTCATTAATAAAGCGCTCCGACATTCGTGACTTGAGCCATGAGAAGAGAGAATTTGCTTTCAGCTTGAAACAAAATATGACAGGTGACACAGGCACCTGTCGTTTTTTAAAAGAATAAGAAAATATAAATTTTGGGCTCCCGCGGTTAGGATGGGAGCTGTCTAGCTCCAAGCGCCATCGGTGTGATGCGCTCCGCCCCACACTGCGGCCGCAGCCTCCTCGGTGGGGCTTGTGCGATCTTCGCCGATAGGAGGGCGCTTTGCGCTTTTCTTATAGGTTTTACCGTTTGTCGTTCTTTTGGTATAGTAGTATCGGAAATTTCACGTGATGAGAGGGGGTGGAAACTGTGAATCGTCTTTCAAAGGAAGAAAAAATGGGGGTATATAAAGCGATTTATAATCGCCGAGATATTAGAACGTTTTTAAAAAATCCTATTCCTATAGAAAAACTAAAAAATATATTGCTAGCAGCCCATCATGCACCTTCCGTTGGGTTTATGCAGCCCTGGAATTTTATTTTAATAACAGAAGATCACATAAAGGAGCAATTAGCGCAAATTGTAGAAAAGGAGCGGCGTGCGTTAGCCATTCATTATGAAGGTACAGATCGGGATTTGAAATTTCTTGAATTAAAAATAGCCGGCATTACTGAAGCACCTTTAACGATCTGTGTAACGTGTGATCCGTTCCGGGGTGGTGATCATGTATTAGGAAGAAATTCAATTCCTGAAACAGATATTATGTCTGTTAGTTGTGCAATTCAAAACATGTGGTTAGCGGCATATGCAGAAGGTTTAGCAATGGGATGGGTGAGCTTTTATAAAAAAGCGGATGTTCGAAGAATTCTTCAAATCCCGTATCATATTGATCCAGTTGCCCTAATTTCCATCGGTTATACCGAAAATTATCCGGAAAGACCGATACTTGAAATGAAAAACTGGGAAACACGTAAAGAATTACAACAATTAGTATTTGATAATACATGGGGAAAAGAAACAGATATGTTATTGAACATAGATGAAACAAATGTAACTGTATAAAAGCCTTGATGTAACAATCAAAATGGCGTATCAAACTGTTTGTCAGTTTGTACGCCATTTCATGTATCCATTCAATTTTGCACCTCAAAAGGTTTTTGTACTACTTGAAACATTTTTTTGAATATTATAATATATTCAACAACTATTTATTGTATGCCATTATAACGGGGAGAGAGAAAGTCAACTACCCCCACTTAGCTAACGCTTGAAGTGGGGGCCTGCAACTCCCCAGAAGTGCGAACGGACTTTGTCCTCCTTCCTTGACTTGGGGTTGCATCAGGGGCAGGTTGACGACTACCCAACGACACAGGTCATGTCTATATCGCTACCGAGTGGCTCGGCATGTCTGTAGGCAGTACTTGACTTCCACGCACAACAGACGGATGTACGCTCGATGTTTTACGGTTGCAACGTCTCCTGCAACCAACTCCCTACATCGAGTAACGGGGATTGGAGTGTCTTGATACAACGATTTTCTCCACATTCTTATTATTATACAAAAGAAAGGAATCGCCAAAGATGATGAAAAACGCGCTGGAGAGTATACAAAAAGAATTATTGGAAGTGTTTGACCATCTTCATCAACATCCCGAAATCAGTTGGGAAGAATTCAAAACAACCGAGTTTTTAAAACAGCAATTAATTCAGGAAGGATATCGGGTTCAGACGTTTTCCGATTGCACCGGAGTTGTCGGCGAAATCGGAAGCGGTTCTTTTACTGTTGCCTTACGTGCCGATATGGATGCCCTTTGGCAAGAAGTGAACGGAAAATGGAAAGCGAACCATGCGTGCGGCCACGATGCCCATATGACGATGGCATTAGGGGTTGTGAAATTGTTCAACCGCATTGGTTATCGCCCGCCGGGAAAATTAAAAATTTTGTTTCAACCGGCGGAAGAAACGGGAACAGGTGCATTGAAAATGATCGAAAAAGGAGTCGTCGATGACGTTGATTTTTTATATGGCGTGCATTTGCGACCGATTCAAGAATTAAGAAGCGGCTATGCTTCTCCGGCGATTTTACACGGAGCGGCTCAATTGATCGAAGGAGAAATTAAAGGAGTGGCGGCACATGCTGCCAGACCGCATCTCGGCGTCAACACCATTGAAGTTGGCAGCGCGCTTGTGCAAGAATTAGGAAAAATTCACGTCGATCCGCAAGTGCCGGCATCGATTAAAATGACGCGGTTTCATGCGGGGGAGAAAAGCGCCAACATCATTCCAGAACACGCAACCTTTACTCTTGACTTGCGGGCACAAACGAATGAAGTCATGGAGCAATTAGTCGATCGTTTACAAAATGTAGCAAAAGGCGTTTCGATGATTTATGGGGCGGAGATTGCCTTGCAGCAAGGTGTTCGCATCGTGGCAGCTCAAGTGCATCCGGAGGCGCAGCACATCATGGAACGGGCGATTATGGAAACGATTGGAGCAGAAAAATGTGCTCCACCCGTTGTGACATCAGGAGGAGAAGATTTTCATTTTTATTCGGTCATGAAGCCGTCATTGAAAACGACGATGCTCGGTCTCGGCTGCGATTTAACGCCGGGATTGCATCATCCGCAGATGACGTTTCGCCGCGAAGATTTACTGATCGGCATTGAAATATTGGCAAAGACTGTGATCGAAACATTTCGCTACGCACAGTCGCAAGGGGAGGAAAACGTTGGACATTTTGCTACGAAAAATTGATACAATTGAAGAGCTGCAAAAAATGGCTCAGCTAGAACAACATGTATGGAAAGCAAGCCCGACTCCGATTCACCAAACGTTAACGGTGGCGAAAAACGGCGGAATCGTGATCGGGGCATATGTCGCCGAGAGAATGGTCGGATTTGTCTATAGCTTTCCGGGATACAAAAACGGCGAAGTGTATTTGTGTTCTCATATGCTCGGAATTGATGAAGCGTTTCGCAACCGCGGGATCGGGTATATGTTAAAAAAGGCACAAGCGGAGGAAGCGATGAAGGCGGGGTACCGGAACATTCGCTGGACGTACGATCCGCTTGAGAGCCGCAACGGCTATTTAAACATCGTCAAACTTGGAGCCATTTGTTCGGAGTATATCGAAAATTGTTACGGGGAAATGAACGATGCGCTCAATAAGCGATTGCCGTCTGACCGGTTTTATGTCGAATGGCACATTGGCAGCGCTTATTTAGAGGAGCGGCATCGGATGTTTTCACAAATTCATCGATCACCGGAAGCGGAAGTGCTTGATTGGAAAGAGCGGGCAAACGGTGAACCGGAGGCCGTTTTTCTAGCAAAAGAGTGGGAATCATTTTATGATCAACCGGTTTTGTTCGTCCCTATCCCGCTTTACTTTCAGCAGTTAAAAGAGAAAGATCATGAGTTAGCATTAGACTGGCGCTACAAAACGCGCGAAGTATTTACTCGGTTGTTTCAAGCAGGCTGGGCAGTTGCTCATGTGCTGCGAAACGAAAACGAGCCTGTTCAATACTACGTTTTAATCAAGCGAGATAAGTTGCCATTGTGTCAACTACCCACCACTTAAAGCCTTGGGCTTTTGAAGTGGGGGCTTGTAAAAAGTCCTAGTTGACTACCCCAAGTCTTTCGAGGACTACGTTGGTTGGGTCATGACACCTACGAATGCTCCTCTAGTTCGTAGCCACTGTCGTTGATGGTTAAAAGTCCTGATGGGTAGGGAT